>JAFGMS010000082.1 GCA_016927375.1 Anaerolineae bacterium | reverse complement strand
CATTGCCGCTCCACGTGAGTGGAAAACCATAAGCGGGATCAGTACAATATCTGGATTCCCCCTTTTACGGGAATGATATGGTTGTGTTTCATTTGAGGTAACTACTCAGCTACCTGGCGCTTTCTACTGTGGTCATAAGTGATGCGTAAAAGGACAAAACCGCTAAAGTAACCCTGTAAGACAATCCGTAGCCGTGACGGTCGGATTGAAATCCGACCTACAATACCTGCCCAGATATACCGGCTATCACAACCAATTCTATGAGCGTCAGTTTAGCTGTAATGCGTAAAAGGTAAATGGGCAAACAGGTAAAACATAAGACGTGACGAGTTCATGACCTGAGATCACGAGTCGCAGCTTGAAAAGCTAAGTGCTAACAGCTAAGAGCTGAGTAGTTCGACAATGTCAAGTTTTCCTGAGCAACCAGAATGGGTAGGAGTGGTTCCTTGTGCTTCAAAACGAAGAATCGACGGATCTGGAACGAAGCGCGCCTCTTTGAGCATAGCAACATCGAGAGGCTGCTAATGGCGACATTGTCAAAGTAGTTACCATTTGAGTCAGACTATTGGTGACAAGTTAAGCCGATAAGCGTTCTGTGAAGACCTGATTAGTACCTTACAAGTGAAATCCCAGCTTTTTCGGCAAGAATTTTGGATTTCCTGTTTGCTTCCGGCTTGTCCGGGTTAGGTGGTAGCCCTCGGAGATGAGGCAAATCTGTGGGCTACGTCTATTCCTCACTTTGTCCGTTATCCACAACAGTGCTCAAGATCGAGCGCACTTCCTCCAGGAGCCTATCACGGCTCAACTTCCCTTTCAGCATCACCTGCCGTACCTGCTTCGTCAGGCGGGCCTGATCTTTAGCCGTAAGTGGTAGAGCCGTCACGACCACAATAGGTATCGAGCGCCGGTTCTCCACCTTATGCAGCTCATCGATAAACTCAAAACCATTCATTTGCGGCATCACCAGATCCAACAAAATCAGGGCCGGGCGGATCTTCGATACCTCCTGCAAAGCTATTTGCCCGCTCTGTGCTTCTACGACACGCCAGCCCTCTTTGCGCAGCAGTTGAGCAAAAACACTGCGAACCTCAGCATCATCATCCACAATCAGAATTGGCGCCTCTGATTTCTGCGGCTCATAGCGACGTAAGATACTCACCAGATTGTCCCGCTCCACGGGCTTGGTCAGATAGTCAGATGCGCCAAGAGCAAAGCCCATCGTCTCCTCAGCAACCATAGTCATCATCACGACCGGAATGGAAGTGAGCTCGGGGTCAGCTTTCAACACGTTCAGGACCGCCCAACCATCCATTCCAGGCATCATAACATCCAGGGTAATCACCTGTGGATGAACCTCTCTGGCGCGCCGGATACCCTCCTGCCCACTGCCGGCTGTTTCCACATAGAAACCTTCTTTGCTCAGATAACGGCTGACGATCTCACGAACTGCTGCATCGTCATCAATTACCAATACTGTAGTGGCTCCTGGCGGTGCCGCGGAAGGCTGGACACGAACAGGCGCAGCACCTTGCTCAAGCTGGGGCATGTCTGACGGAAGCCTGACCGTGAATATCGAGCCCTTACCAGGTTCGCTCTCGACATCGATATCCCCACCCATCATCCGGCAGAACTGTTGGCTGATCACCAGTCCCAAACCAGTCCCACCGTGCTCACGTGCCGTGGACGAATTGACCTGCGAGAAGTCAACAAACAGTTCCGCCATCTGCTCGTCATTCATGCCAATGCCGGTATCCGTTACCTGATAGATAATCCGGTTTTGGCCCTCGCTGGTCCGGCGTGAGACATCCAAGGTGATATTGCCATCTTCAGTGAATTTGGCTGCGTTGCTAAGCAGGTTAAGGATGATCTGCCTGACCTTAGTGACGTCGGTATACATAGTCCCTATATCATCCGGGCAGTGGATCAGCAACCGGTTGGCATTCTTTTCCATCAGTGGTGCGACAATGACCTCGATATCGTTGATCATGTGTTGGATGTCAATGGTCTCCAGGTACAACTCCATCTCGCCGGCCTCGATCCTGGATATATCGAGAATATCGTTAACAAGTGCCAGCAGACGCCTGGCAGCCAATTGTATCTTCTTCAAATCCGGGATGAAATTCTCTTGCCCAGCCTCAATGCATTCATCTTCAATAAACTCACTGTAGCCAATGATGGTATTGAGCGGTGTACGCATCTCATGGCTCATATTGGCAAGAAAAGCTGACTTTGCCCGGCTTACATCTTCAGCTTTCTTCTCAGCCTTTTCTAATTCATCTGTCCGCTGCTCCAGCTGCCGGTTTGAAACCAGAAGCTCCTGGGCAAGCAGTATACTATAAAGGGTCGAAGCAATCTGTTCTATAAGGCTCCCGTAGATGTTATAAACAGCCTGAGATCCGGTGAGCATCTCCATAACCGCAAAACCAAAGTGGACATCATGGGACAGCAAAGGACAAATCACTAAAAAAGACGGCTCATCATCCGGTAGTATACCCGAAGGCATCAGCTGTTCAGATGGGAAAAGATATCCGTCAGGCCCCAATTCGAATCGATGCCCCTCATGGTAAGCCATGATCAATCTGGAAAGCAGGGACGGAGCGGCGTCTCCCTCATAGAGCGCCAGGATACAAGTGCGAACGCCCAGCCTGGGCAGGTGCCGAGCCAGGACATCGACAGCGCGCTGCAGACTGGGGGCTGTGTTGATGTCGCGGACAAGCTCAGACTGAATCTGCATGATAGCTTCTGTATGACCTCGCAGATTTGCCTGAGCGCGCTCAGCCACCTGGGCAATCAGGATGCGCCCCTGGTGCAAAAGCCTATCGATGCTCGCTGCAGCGTCGGGATCACGGCAAGAGAGCGCTCTGTTCTGCAGAATCGCCAATGCCTCTCGCCACCTGAGCATGATTCCCTCATCGAGCTCGGCACGGCTCAGGCTGGCAGTGCCTTTCCGCAACAGGCGGCCCAAGAGCGGCAGGAACTGCGAAGTAGATTTCCCTTTGAATACCTCAAAAAACGCGTCAACCAGCTGCTCGATAGCCAAAGGAGGCAGCCCCGGGAAATAGGGACATATAACCTCTTGCATCTCGGTGAATGCTAGTGCGCGCTGCGTGGCGAGAGCATTACTCGATGTAGAAGCAGGCATGTCGGAAGCCGGTGAGGCCTTTTCAGATATACCCATCGATGAACAACCACACGACTCGCGAATGATCAGTTCCGTCTTCACGGCAAGGTTTTTGGGTGTGGTGCCATGCTGAATATATTCGATCAGCATCCGCGCTGCCTGCCGGCCCTGCTCAACAAGGGATTGGTGAATCGTGGTTAGCGGCATAGAGAAGGTCTTTGCTTCTCGTATGTCATCAAAGCCGGTGATCGCTACATCTGTGGGCACATCGAAACCTCGCCTGGTCAATTCCTGCCAGGCGCCAATCGCCATAATGTCACTGCTGGCCACTATGGCATCAAAGCTAACTTTGCGTCGATCCAGGAACAGTCTGACAGCCTCGGCCCCAGATTCGATGAGGAAGTCACCAGGAGCAACCAGATCGGGATCGAATGGAATACCGTGTCTTTCAAGCGACTTCCTGTAGGCGTGATAACGATCCTTAGCCTCCGGGTTATTTTCTGGGCCCTCGATGAAGGCAATACGTTTGTAGTGATGAACATCGATTAGATGCGTTATCAGTTCGCATAGCCCAACACGATTATCAATGACGATACTGGGCACACCCTCGACTTCCTGGGCAATGCTGATTACTGGAAGCGGGGCATAGCGCGCACAGAACTGAGCCATTTCCTCAACTGGAATGTAATTTTGCAGATCGGCTGAAAGCACGATAAGCCCATCAAGGTTGGTTGAGCTTGCCAGCTCGTAAACGACATTCTGTGGCCTTTCAGAAATACCCTGCGAATCAAGTCCCCCACCAAGAAAACACAACACATGGGCGTTGTATTCCCTGGCAACCTGAACAACGCCATTCCATATAGGCTCTTGGTAGTTACCAAACCGGGCCATGAACAATCCCAGGGTCAGGCTTGTCTCGCCTGTTTTGCTACCACTTTCCACAGCCTTGCTCCTTACCCCAAGCGGCTCACGCGCCTACACAGAAGCAGCATAACTTCCTGTGGCTTTCAAACGCTCAAGCAACACTTCCGACAGCTTGATTATCTGAGCGGCCGGCAGACTATCTGGGTGAAGCATAATCAGAGGAACACCGCTTGCCATTGACTCAATGGCGAGGTCAGGCGCAGGAGCGATTGCTGCCAACAATGGGACTTGAAGGGCATCCCGGATCTGTTCAGGAGGCACGGTGTGCTCGGTCGGAGTCCGGTTTATCAATACCGCACTGAGACGCGTCGAGTCTATCCCCATCTGTTTGATCTCGCCCAACATCTGTTTTGCCCGCAGCACAGCCACTCGCTCAGGCTCAACGATAACGACAGTCTGCCCGGCAAAAGGCAGCAGCCAGCGTTTGTGTTCATTAAGTCCGCTGCCCATATCAATAAGCAAGACAGCTCCTGGAGTAGCAAGCGCATCGGCCAGCTTCACAGCCAGCTTCGGCGTCAGTCGGTTATCACTAGGCGACGGCTGACTTGAAGACAGGAACAGTTGCACTCCGCTGCTCTGAGGAACAAGGCGCTCCTCAAGGTACTGGAAAGACAAATCAGGATGTTCCTGTTTCAAAATATGAGATAGGCCTTTATCAGTAGGCACATTGAGCAGCAACCCAAGCACACCCTGCCCTGGACAGAACTCAGCCAAAATGATCTTTGCAGCTTTGTTGCTGAGAGCCATGGCTGTGGCAATGTTGAGTGCAAGCGTAGTCGTACCTGACCCTCCTTTTGCGCCGACGAAGACAACGATGCTTCCTTGCTTCACTGTGGAGCTGGCTGACTTGCTGATTCTGGGAGTGGTGCTTCGCGCCATAACCGATTTGACTCGTGCGAGCAGCTCAGCTGGATGGGTCGGCTTGGTTAGATAATCGTCCGCGCCGACTTCAAAGCCGGTTATCTTGTCTTCAGTCATCCCCTTGGCAGTAAACATGATGATAGGAATATGTGCCGTTGCGGGGCTGCTCCGTATCTGGCGAGCAACCTCAAAACCGTCCATATCAGGCATCATGATATCGAGAATGATCAAAGCCGGCGCATCTGTTCGGGCCCGATCAAGAGCCATGAGACCATTGTAGGCCTTGCTGATGCTATATCCCTGCCGCTCTAATACACTGCCGATCAAGCTCAGGCTCTCTGCGTCGTCATCAACAACAAGTATCCGCTCGGCGGCCATACCGTCTCCTTTGCACCAATCGCGGTAAAACAATCTGCAACATCATATTGCTGACGGCTCACAACTGACTACCGATGGGGTTCCATATCGCTACCTAACCATCGATGCCTTGCCCAGCACCTGTTGCCATAAGCCCTTCACCTGCCAACTTGCAGTTTTGCCATTCAGCACGGTTTTTTCAGGACACCAGCATACATTTTATCAGTGTACACTCAGATACCGAGCACGCAAATCGGCAGGGTCCAAAAAGAACAAGGTTTTATGTTACATCGATGCATGTCATTTCATCTAAAAAGCTTCCCAAGCCTCACTATGATGGACAATCCTCTGTCACTGAAACCCTACAAAATCCTACCGGAGATCAGGTCAAACCCTAGCAGGAAACGGTTCAAATCCTCATAGGAAACGAAGCAAATCCTCATAGGAAACGAAGCAAATCCTCATAGGATCTGGAGTAAATCCTTATAGGATACAGAGTAAATCCTCGTAAGAACCCGACCCAATCCTTGTAGGACCCCGGCTCATTCCTTGCTGGAAACCGAGAAGTCCCTTATAGGAAATCGGGCAGGTTGCATTTTTGCTATGAACTGGACTTTCGCCTTTTTTCGCGATCAGGCTATTGCTCATCGCGGAGAGCGACGACAGAAGGTCGTTTCGCGGAGAAAATCAAGAAAAAAACTCTGCGGGCTCGGCGCTCTCTGCGGTGAATCTGTGGGCACATCCAAAAAAGGCGGAACTACAGCTATGAACCAATACAAACCGATCTGCGCTCGAGAAATTACTTAGCTTAAATGAAACGGGTGTGTTTCAATTCAGACTATTGGTGACAGCCAATAAGCGTTCTGTCAAGACCTGATTAGGAAACAAGATGCCTGTTGACCTCACCCTGCAAGCCGATCTGCTGTGCATAGCGAT
>JAFGMS010000081.1 GCA_016927375.1 Anaerolineae bacterium | reverse complement strand
TAGTCATTCATCAAAGTCTATTCGCAAGAGAGCGCCGCGTAGCTGTGTGATTACACTTCGGAGACTATAATGCTCCCTCCAGCTCCAGCAGCATGCGCTTCCGCTCCAGCCCACCTGCATAACCATGCAGGCTCCCATCGCTGCCGATCACCCGGTGGCAGGGGACGACAATGGGGATTGGGTTGCGCCCCAGCGCCTGGCCGACAGCTCTACTGGCCTTCGGTTTACCGATTTCCTGGGCTACCCTTTGGTACGTCCACACTGATCCCGACGGGATGCTGAGAGCTGTCTTCAAGACGCCGCGCTGGAACGATGCCACATGCTCCAGATCGATGGTGATATCAAATTTCCGGCGCTCTTGACCGAAATACTCAGCCAGTTGGGCCGTGACTGGAGCCAGCACCTTTGGATTGCGCTCGGTTCGCGCCAGCGGATCGAGGCGGGCCAGAAAATTCCCCCAATCACCAAAGAGATCAATCCGGCACAGACCGCGCGTGCTGGCCGCCAGATACAGCACCCCAATCGGCGACTCGAATGCGTCCCACCAGATGGGCGGTGCGACCTGGGCAAACCATCCATCGATGCTCTGCCGTGAGCGGGTTATATCCATCAGCGACGGCGCGCCTGCTGCCCGGCGGAGCTTATCTGACAATTGCTGTTCGTTCATGTTCACTACTCGCTGTTCATCTCTCTTCTCAATCGGCGAATGGCCTGGTAGACGTTAGCCCTGGCTGCTTCTTCGGAGCTGCCGAGGGCTTGGGCCACTTCAGCGTATTCCAGGCCCTGTATGTAGCGCATCAGCAAAGCTGCCTGCTGCTGGGGCGGGAGGGTCACCACCGCTTCTCTTAGAACCCCCACCGATTCGCCCAGCGAGGCCAGATCGTCCGGTGAAGGCTCATCCGCGGCAGGCTCATCTGTTTCATCCCACAGGGGAACATCGAAGGGCCTGCGCCGGCTGCGTTTGAGCAGTGTGTAGGCGCAGTTAGTAGCGATCTTGTACAGCCAGGCCCGCGCGTTGCTGTTGGCCCGCAGCCGCGGGTAGGCCTTGTAGGCCCGTAGGAAGACCTCCTGGGCCAGGTCTTCGGTATCGGCAGGCTGGTCTAGCTGTGTCGTGCCGTCGAGCAGGCGCCACAGGTAAGCGTAAATCTCGTCGTGATGGCGCTCAATCAACGTCTCAAAGCGCGGAAGGGAAGCAGTCATTGAACAATGAGCCAATCTCTCTAAGAGAGGGTGAAATGGGCATTAAGCCTTACTACAAAGTGTAACCACGCATGGGGAAATCTATGAAAAACGGGGTTAGCATTCAGCTATCATTGTATGATATGGAGCAGGTTGTTGAGTTGAGTACGCAGCTCAACAACCTGCAAACCTGCAGACTTGCAGACTTGCCCACTTGCCACTCACGAGGTTACTCGAAAGCACAGCTCACGAGTAGACATAAGCTCCCTGAAATGATACAGCGCACTCTATCGGTCCTGGAGCCGGGCGCTGTCAAGACCGGACAGGTCGCTGAGCGAGAATGCATGTGGCCGGATCTCATAATAACTCGCCGGCTGTGACTGCAATTCCGACAGAATTTCATCTCGAACTGTCTCATCTTCAAATCCGATGGAGAAGAACCAGTTGTCGATGTGCATCCTGGCCGGGGAGCCGAGGATTACAAAATCCACCACATAACCGTTGACGATATCGACGATTTCGGATAATCCAAGACCAAATGTCGTTGCCAGATGCAATAGGATTTTTGGAAGGTAAGCCAGATCAATCGGGTTGATCTCTATGCTTGCCCAGTTGCTGTCTTCCCAGTAGTCTTCGCGAAATTCAAGCATCTCAGTAACTCTACTATTCTATGATGGGATCTTTAACGATAGGTTGGGCATCTCTCTTTTGCCCGAGATACCCGGAAACATGATAGAGCTTCTTTGGCCTGAGATGGATTTCGCGTAATGCTGTCTCGTGAGCTGAAGCGCTGTGTGAGACGTTTGCATGATTTTACTACTTGATGATGATGGATGATTTCTCTCAAAGCAGATGCACAAGCGAAAGCCACCATCTCTATCAGACCAAACAGCAGCTAAGACTTACTCTGTTTTTCTATTCCAAACCGCTCAAATTCTGCTCCTTCCCAGTTATAATCTGGCCGATGGCTATCATAATCATCTATGCTAAGAGCCACTATTATAAGGCCAGACCGGCTCACAGTCCATTTTTGTTTTTGCCCGCGCTGACTCACAGTATAATGAAGGCATCTATTCAGCTCAGCATAAACACTGCTATAGTTTTTCAATCATCAATCGTCAATCGCCAATCATCAATTATTCGTGATGCTGCCTACACTCCTATCCACCAAACTTTATATTCCACCTGCCCGTCCGGATCTGGTGCCGCGCCCGCGTCTCATCGAGCGCCTTGACGAGGGCATCCGGCGCAAGCTCACGCTCATCTCCGCGCCGGCCGGCTTCGGCAAGACCACCCTCCTCGCCGCGTGGGTGAAGCAGTGCAGCGTCCCGGTTGCCTGGGTCTCCCTCGATGCAGCCGACAGCGACAGTGTCCGCGTTCTTGCCTACATCATCGCCGCCCTGCAAACGGTCGATGCAGTGCTTGGGAGCGCGGCATCTGCCATGCTCCAGTCTCCCCAGCCTCCTCCCATCGATGCCGTCCTCACTGCCCTTATCAACGATGTCACCCGGCGCTCCACCGACCTCATGCTCATCCTCGACGACTACCACCTCATCCAATCGGAGAACGTTCAGCAGGCGCTTGTCTTCCTGCTCGATCACCAGCCGCCGCGCATACACCTCGTCATCGCCACCCGCGCCGACCCGCCGCTGCCCCTGGCCTATCTGCGAGGGCATGACCAGCTGGTCGAGGTCCGCCAGACCGATCTGGTCTTCACGCGGGATGAAGCAGCTGCCTTTCTCGTTCAGTCAGCCGGGCTGTCTCTCCCGGCCGGCGATATCGACAGGCTGGCGGCCCACACCGAGGGCTGGATTGCCGGGCTGCACATGGCGGCGCTGTCGATGAAAGGACGGCAGAATGCCTCCGACCTGGCTCAGGCGCTGGAAGGCGGCAATCGCTTTATCCTTGATTACCTGGTCGAAGAGGTGCTCCAGCGCCAGCCGGATGACATCCAGGACTTCCTCTACCGGACTGCCGTCCTCGACCGCCTGTCTGCCCCTCTGTGTGACGCCGTCACCGGCCGGAGCGATGGCCAGGCGACCCTCGATATGCTAGAACACTCCGATCTGTTCATCGTTTCCCTGGATAACGAGCGATATTGGTATCGCTATCACCATCTCTTTGCCGATTTGCTTCGCCGCCGTTTGCATCAGACCCGCCCGGATGCGGTGGCCGGGCTGCACCGCCGGGCCGCCGATTGGTATGAGCGGCACGGTCTGCCGTCTGAGGCCATCCACCACGTCCTGGCGGCCGCTGACTTCGAATGGGCAGCCGACCTGATCGAACGGGCTGCCGAGCAGACGCTGATGCGCAGCGAGGTCGCCACCCTCTTACGCTGGGTCGATGCGCTGCCCGATGAGCTGGTGCGGGCCCGGCCTTCACTGTGTGTTTACCATGCCTGGGCCCTCCTCCTGGCCGGCCGTCCCCTCGACGCGGTTAAGGCCCGTCTGGAAGATGCGGGCACCGGTGAGGCGGGCTCGCTCCCCGCCGAGGCGGCCGTCTTCCGGGCGCTGGCCGCCGCTCGGATGGGTGATGCGCGTCTCAGTCTGGCGCTCTCCCGGCAGGCGCTAGATGGGCTCCCCGAGGGGAAACCGTTCTTACGAAGCGTCGCTGCCGGCAGTCTCGGCATGGCTCACGTCCTCAGTGGCGACATCGAGGCGGCCCTCCAGGCCTTCGAGGAAAGCGCTCGCGTCGGCCAACAGATCGGCAATGTGATATTCGCTGTCGGGGCGCTGTCGAACCTGGGTGGGCTGTGCCGCGAGCAGGGGCAGCTTCGCCGGGCCGAGGCCATCTACCAGAGGGCGCTCGATTTCGCCACTGACGAGCAG
>JAFGMS010000080.1 GCA_016927375.1 Anaerolineae bacterium | reverse complement strand
GAATGACAGGAGTGATGAAGATGTGCTCAGTTGATGCTTGAGATAGCAACAGGTACATACAGGGCTTTAGACTCGTTGCTCGGCACTCGTTACTCAGCACTATTTTCAAGGGAGAATATAACAATGTTACGAAGTCTGAATGACCTGCGCGATTATACCATCCGTGCAACAGATAGGGAGATCGGGAAAGTACATGACTTCTACTTCGATGATTCGTTATGGACGATACGTTATCTGGTTGTGGATACGGGGAATTGGCTCTCGGGCCGGCGTGTGCTTCTTTCGCCTCTGGCTCTGGAACAGCCAGATTGGAATAATCAATCGATTCCTGTGAAGCTTACCGGGAAACAAGTGGAGCTTAGTCCTCATATCGATACAGAGAAACCGGTTTCTCGCCAGATGGAGGAAGATCTGTACAAACACTTTAACTGGCAGCCATATTGGCGAGCCGGTACACCTCTCATGACAGGGGCTGTGGTTTCAGCGCATATGGTAGTTGCCAGACAGGATCGCAGTGAAAAATCGGCCGGGGAACGTGAGGGTGATCCTCATCTCCGGAGCATGATCGAGGTTCTTGGCTACAATATCCAGGCCCGCGACGGCGAGATAGGCCATGTAGAGGATTTTATCATTGAGGATGATGTCTGGAGCATCTATTACATGATCGTCGATACACACAATTGGCTACCAGGCAAGAAGGTGCTGGTCTCGCTCCAGTGGATTGAGGATGTAAGCTGGGCGGAGAGAGCGGTTTCGGTAGATTTGCAGCGCGAGACCATCAAAGGTTGCCCGGAGTTCGATCCATCCACACCTGTGAATCGGGCGTATGAGCTGGTGCTCTATGATTATTATGGCAAGCCTCGGTACTGGATGAAGACAAAATGAGGAAACAATCCGCAATTGTTTCGGTGCTGATATCACTATTGGCTCTGTCGAGTTGTATGCCGGCCCAAGATGCTCAGCCAGAAGCTCAGCCCTCTATTGACGGCACGATAACGGTTCACCGTGTTCGCATAGAGCAAACAAGCATCACCTTCACCGGCGAGACAACCCTTCCGGATGGTACATGTATTCAGACCCAACTCCTCGCTGATGATAGCCCTGTGACATGGTGGCCATTGGAAACCTGTGTTGAAGCCCATAATGGCGCATGGGAAATCAGTGTTCCATTCGGTGTAAACGATGCACCAGGAGAAATGGACTCTTCAGCGCAGTATGTCTTACATGTCTGGGCACAGGACGCCCCATCCAGCACAGCCTGGTTTAGCTTTGATCTATCTGGTCCGCCTATACCGGATTCGTGACATCAATCTATATCGAGCGTCGCTATCTGCCTTTATTTGCCAGATTTCTGGCCAATGATGTGGTATAGGACGACGGCAGTACAGACATGTACATTGAGGGAGTGCCCCTTACCATACATTGGCACAAACACCGACGAATCGCACAGCGCCAGCGCGCTCCGCGTGACGCCGTGATCTTCATTGCCCACCACCAGGCATATTTTGTCCGGGTAGGCTATTTGGTGATAGGGTTGTGAGGTATCGGTGAGCTCCAGTGCACAGATGTGATAGCCTTCGGTCCTAAGGGCTTGTATGATATCCTCAGCGTGCTTTTCATAGAACCAACTGACGTCATTGTGCTTGTCGCGCCCAACTTTGGTGATTGTCTGGTTGGGGGGAGTAGGCGTTATGCCGCACAGAAACATCTTGTTCACCCGGATGGCATCAGCGATGCGGAAGAGGGATCCAACATTGGCTGGATAGGACACGCTTTGCAGCACAAGAGCGATGTCCGGCAGGTTCGCGGCGTGCTCACGTCGCCAGTCACGGAGAAAGCGTTTCAGGGATGTTCCTCGGAGTTGTTTCATAGTGTAGCAGCAGTCAGCTACCAGTGCTCTGCCTACCGATCATGGCTCATTTGCTGGTGCCGATGGTGTCTTGTTCCTCATTCTTGTTGGTCATTTTAGCTTGTATGCGCAGGGCACGCAGCCATAGCACAACGCAGATCCCGAGTGTGCCAACTATCGGGCCGCTCCCGATGGCTATAAACAAGACCAATCTGTTTGGCATGCCGGTCAGATTGAGTGTGAGGTATGTCAGCCCACTGATGGCGAAGAAAATCAGTGCCAATCCAAGCCCTGCCAGACAGCCTTTCAGCAGACCAGTCGCAACTGTGTCCATGGATGGCTTACCTTACCTCGAAGACTTCAACTGCCCGGTTTGACGTGTCGATTATCACGTAGGTACTGTGCCCAAAGCGCCCCATGATCTCACCGGGGTTGACGAGCAGCGTGTCGCCGATCTTTTCTTCATGCAGCGTATGATCGTGGCCATAACACACAATGTCATATGAGCCGCTGGCAGCCAGCCCGCGTGCGATTTCCGGGTAGTGGTTGACAGCAATGCGTGCCCCGCCAATCTCAATCTCGGCGATCTGGCCATGAAGTGTAACGTTACCTGCCTTCTCGGCCATCTGCAAGAGTAGGCGCTGATCGCCATCGTTATTGCCCAGTACGGCGTGGACCGGCCCCGCAAAGCCCTGGGCCAGTTGGGTCAGGGTAAAAGGAGCGCAAAAGTCCCCGCAGAAGATCAACGCATCGGCTTTACTCATGCCGGGCAGAGCGTGCCCCAGCTTCCAGATGTTATCGTGTATGTCAGAGCAGACGGCGATCTGCATGGTGTGTGTCCTTGCCGGTAACTCTTGGGGCTCATTGAGCGCGGTATTGACCGCATCAATATGTTTTCTTAATTCGTTTTCTGAGGAGAGTTGCCTGGGAATGTTTTGTCGGTGTTTGCCGGCATCCATTGGTGAATATCTCCGGATTAGTTCTCAGTGACGGTATTGTCAGTCACAATTTTGAGTAGTAAAGATTGAGGGCTCGCCGGCACCTGTCTTCATCCTCCCAGGTGAGATTCCTCCGCTTTCCCCCAACCCCCAACCCCCAGCCCCAATCCCCTAGCGTTTCGCGGCATAAGTAAGCCGTCAGTTATGGTTACCTACGAAACACTTAAACAGTTGGGAAGGGCATCTTTACTGCCGGGCTATTTCTTCCCAACTGTACTAGTCTGCGGGCGCAAGGTTCAGTTTTCCTACAGCATCGGAAACATCCTGAGGCCATATGAACAGCCGATTGTAAGGCGCAACCTGAAAGTACTTTTCGGGATAGTGAATCTCCTTTGTGGTCATGTCGACGCAGTAGCGAGAGATCCATGATTTGCGCTGGCTTGATGAGACCTTTTCTCCATCGACCAGCTTCTTGGTGATATCGAAGAGCTTGACGGCCATTCGGAATTCGTAGCCAGTGAGGCACATCGAGTCGGCCCAAATACCACGCCCGGCCAGGTAGGCCTCTTTGGCAGCGTCTCGCAGCATGACCAGATCCTGGTATTTGGGGACACTGGGATAGATGATCAGCGTAGCTGCCCAACCTGCCTGCACCATTAGCAGGTTGAATGTGGCGCGCTGCCACTCTGAGAGGCTCTCCAACTCCTCCGATGAGTAGGAAGGAGCGATGTAAGCCAGCAGGCGGCCATATTGATCGAATGGCTGGTCGGCGGTGCGGATGAACAGGCTGCGGCGCGAGCCATTGGGACGTTCCAGCAGCTTCTCCAGCATCTGTTGGAAGATCGCCGTGGCTTGCTGTCCCTGGTGCTCATGGAGCGTGCCGGCCCTGCCGGTTGCCAGGCGTGGCTGCAGGTAGGCAGCCAGATCACTGTCTATGGGGGCCTGTCCTTCAGTAAGCCACTGAGCCAGTTGTGCCAGATCGGCGTCGTGGCGTGAGGGCCGCGTCCGGCCAGGGTAGTGCACCTCAGGTGCATCGATGCTCAACATGCGGATTGAGAGGGAGACGTAAGGCGTATCACCATCGGTGGTACGCAGATACTCCTTGCTCCCCAACGTATCAATTGTCAGGCCTTGTGGGTCCCAAAAAGTCTTGACGTCTGGCATTATCGTGCTCTCCTGTTTGACGGATGGCGGATGGCAGATAGCTTATGGTATGTGATCAGAAACTAGTACAGTTGAGCATAAGTTCGTCGCCAGATTAAGGCAATCTTCCCAACTGTATAAAGTACTTTGCGTTGCATTTCTCGACTGGATACAGATTTCCGCTGCAAAGTACTAGCTGCCCAGTCATAATGGTATGCAGTACATTCATCCCTTATCACTCATCACTCTTTTGGTTGGCCAGTCTGGCACTCGTCTGTCAATCTCGGCCAAAATGGCAGTGAAGTCGGCCGGGCTCATCTCGGCCCCTTTGTCCCAGCGATCGTTCTCTGCTTCTCTCAGCGGCTCTTGTTTCCCGATACGACTGAGCAAATGTTTGTTCTCTGGTCTGGCGGCGTGTTTGCTGGAGATCAGTTCCGGAAAAGCAGACCATTGAGGCAAAGTTTCGGCTTCAGCAGAGTCCATAAATGAGTAGGGGACGAATACCCGATCTTCCTGTGCCAACCGGCAGGCCATGCAGTACCACCCCTTGCGAACCCACCCTCGCTCTTTGGGTACAACAAAGTGCCATGAGCGTACGTCGATTGGGGCTGACCATTTGAGCCGAATAGTCTTCCCGGAGCGCTCTTGCAGGGTGATGCCTTCTTCGTCGATCATCAGCTGACGCCCACTTGGCCACACGGTGAGCAGAATGCGCTCGATGACCCAGTTGACGCCAAGGCCGATGGCTATGCCGCCCACGATAGAAAGCGCACAGATAAGGCCCTCCGGTATTCCAATGAGCCTGGCGATGGTGGGCACAATCACGAAAGAGCCAATAGCTACGCCAATTCCTGTCGCCAGGATGACAACCAGACGCAGACCGGCATGTGTCGTGTCAAGTTGGTAAGTTATGATCTCTGCCCTCTATTGCTTGCCTGGTTGTACGGCTCGCTGTGCCTCCTGGTCGACCCGTTGTCTCGTGGTAGCCCGACCAGATTGGTATACCGAGCATTTTTTCGATTTCCAGTCTTACCGTGTTAACATCGAAAGGCTTGGTGATGTAGGCGTCAATTGCGCTGTGGGAGAACTCCTTCATGATACGATATCGATGGAGCTGACCTGTTAGCATGATGATGGGCATATCCTTGAAAGCGGGATCGGAGCGTACTTCATTGTAGATGCTCCAGCCGCTCCGGTCAGGCATCAGGACATCCAGCATCATCAAATGTGGCTTGCTCTCTCTTGCTTTCTGGATGCCCTCTGCGGCGCAGGAGGCCGAGATCAAGTCAATGTCTGGGTGCTCGAGGCAGTCGTGGACCAGTTCGATGATGGCGGGTTCGTCTTCGACGTATAGGATCGTGTAAGACATGTGTGGCCTCTCCGTATTATGGCAACACGATTGTATCATTGCCGCTGATGTGTGTCGAGTGTCCAGGCGGCAAATGTGCAAGTAGTAGGCAGTAGGATTGAGGTACAAAATCCGACTATAGATTGACTGATTGGTAATTAAACGACTATGTTGCGAGACGATTTTCTGAATAAATGTAACGTGTCATGGATTAAGGTTGCCTATTTGCCATTAGCCATAAGCCATCAGCTATATGCCATAGGCTATCAGCCATGGTAGGAAGTAGATTGTTGTGAATTCCCAACGTTGGATTGCCGTGGGTCTGCTGGCGCTGCTTGTCCTGTGCCTGGCCTCGAGCGGTGTATGGCTGCCTTTTTTCGGTGAAGATGAAACTCCCACACCGACGCCCACTCCGGGTGAGGTTGTTGAGCTTGAGAGCGCGGAGACGCCAACGCCTACTCTGCGCTTTGAGCTCACGGCCACAGCGCAGCCTACCCTCGATCCGGTTGTCGTCGAGCTGATGCGGGAGACGGGGCTTGAAACGCTGGGAGTTGGTGACGAGCCCTTCATCATCATGGCGGGTGATTTTACCGTCATCGATTCAATGCACCGGGCCGATGGCACAGCTTCGATCTACCAGATTGGCGATGTCAAACGGGCGCTGCGGCTCGATCCTTTCACGGTGACCAGCGGGCCTGATCTGCATGTGATATTGTCGCAGGACTCTGAGCCCCGTACCAGTGCTGAGGCGCTGCTGCCCACACATGTTGATTTGGGCCCCCTCAAAGGGCTCTCGGGGGCTCAGAACTACGATATCCCTGATGATGTCAATCTCAAGACATTCAAGAGCGTCGTCATCTACAGCAAGTCGCTCATCCTGGTCTTCAGCTCGGCCACGCTGGAGCAGGTGCGTGGATAGCCTCCTGCTGGACTATTTCAACTGTGCAGCACACCGGTATGTCGATATCGAGCCCGCTTATGGGCCGCTGGCTGATGGACTGATCGGTTTCGCCAAGCTGCAGCCTGGTGATCGGGTGCTCGATGTAGGTACAGGGAGCGGGCTCGCGGCGCGGGGAAGTGTCCGCGCGGGCTGCACGGCTTTTGCGGTCGATTACTCCCGCGCGATGTTGGGAGTCGCCAAGAGCCAAGGTGTCGGCAATTTGCTCCAGTCTGACACGCACGACCTGGCGCTCCGCTCCAGCACATTCGATGTTGTATTGGCGTCATTTGCCTTGAACAGCACTGATCCCACTCGCTGCTTGTCAGAAGCACGGCGGGTCCTGGCGCCAGGGGGTAGGGTGGCGCTGCAGGAGTGGGGAGCACCTGACCCGCTCACTGTGCTCGTCTGGGATACCATCGCCGATTATGCAGTAGAGGAGCCCCCGCCTGAGTTGGCCGCAGTGCGGGCCGCAGTGGAAGCTCCTGTCCTCTGGGATGACATCGAAGGTCCGGATGACGTCGTTGCTATCATGGTCGAAACAGGTTTCTGTGATGTGGAGATGGAGGTCGTACGGCCAGCCGTGGTACTGCCTGATGTCGATGTCTTTATGCGTTACAAGCTCGCCTGGCCGGATCGGCATGCAGAGATCGATGCGATGCCTATGGAGATTCGCCAGCTCTGTTTGGGTGATTTACAGGAGAATCTTGCCGCGCATGTAGAAGAGGACGGGAGTATGATCTGGCAGCCTGAGATCTTCCGGGTCTGTGGCCGCAGACCTCTCTGACCCAGCTTCCATGTTTTGCCTTCGACAAGGAATTTCCCTTACTTCATTCCATGCATTTCCAGGGCTCTGTCGATCCAGTTCAGCCCTGGAAACGAAATTTCCTCGCCGAGAGATTTGAATTTCCTTGGCTGTTGCGAGGGTAACATAGTAAGCCAATTCGTCTGTTCCTTGGCGGAAAGGTAATCTTCCTTACCATGGATCTGCCAGACAGGAGGAGCGATGATATCCCTGAACGGCGGTGTTGAATGTGGCGTTGTCAGCTATCAGTGATTGTATAGCCTATGTGGTTGTTTGGCGGAGAGGAAGCAGACACTTGTCTTCAAGTGACCTGCTACCGATCTCAGGCATTGAACAGCTCTGCCAGCTGTGTACTGAGATCTCCTGCTTGGCTGCGGAGGGCATCGATGTGTGTCTGGCGCGCACCGGCCTCATCGCGTCGACTGTGGGCATGCTTTTTGTAGGCCAGCTCGGTCAGTTTGTTGAAGTAGAGTCCGGTTTGCCACCAAAGCGATAGGCGTCCTGTCATCAGGGTTCCCAGGCGCATGCCGAATCGCCTAGCTGGTGAGCAGGTAACTGCATATTGGAGCTGTGAAAGTGTCCCCAGGCCTATCTCTTCCTGGAGCTGCTCGATAATCCACTGGCGCTCCTGCCGGATGGCGGCTACCATGATCACGAAGATAATCATCACGCCGCCCCAGTCGGCCAGAATACCCAGGCATAGAAACACCGCCGACTGCTCGGTCAGTATGATGCTGATATTATGCAGGGCATGGGCGAAAATGGCCAGGAGCAGTCCCAACAAGGGCGCGATCCATCGCCAGAGTAGGCTGTGGGCATGCCGGGCAATGCCAAATCCGATTCCTGTCAGGCTGGTAAAGAAAGCGTGGTTGAGGCCAAACAAGACGGCTCGGGTGAAGAAGAGATCCAGCCCGTATTCTGAGAAGTAGAGGATATTCTCGACTGCTGCAAAACCAAAACCAACCAGCCCGCCATAGATGATCCCGTCAAAAATGCCGTCAAACTCGTTATGCAAGATCAGATAAACAATCAGTACGGCAAATCCCTTGAAGAACTCCTCACTGATCGGAGCGAAGACGACCGTCATCACCAAATCACTGAGCTGGCCTGTCTCATCGATGAACAAAAAGGGGATGCCGAAGATAATCTGTGTCACCAGTGACAAGATGGCTGCAGGCACGAATCCCCATAGGAAGGCAGCGGCAAGAAGCCCGAGCGGTTCCTTCTCGTAGCGATCCATCCAGTAGAGAAAGAGCGGATAGATCAGCATAGGGATGATACCTGCAGCAATGACAAGGATAGACATCCTGTTAGGCTCCGTTGGACAGGTCTATTTGGGGCTCAGGGAAGGGAACAGTGCTTTCATCCATTTTGCATAGCGCGAGCTAAAGTGAATCAGCGGGCTGCTTTGCTGCTCCTCGCGCGTGGCGTCTTGCAGCGCCTGGCGCAGCCCATCCGCTGTGTTGGCAAAGGGGTGAGTTTTCATGACCGCCTTGCCGTATTCGGGGGTGGCATGAGCGTCGCTGCCGCATGTCATCAGCTTGTTGTGCTCTTTGGCGAAAGCCAGCGCCTTGAGGTTATCTTCGTTGTGGATGCAGCGTGCGTTAAAGACCTCAATGCAATCGACCAGATCGACTATCTCGATCAGTTGCTCAGGTCGCCAGGCTCCTCTGCGATAGCGATCAAAGGGGTGGGCAATACCGATTACTGCATTCTGGTCGCGCAGTCGCTCGATAGTGTCTTTGGGGGTCAGGTGCTGCGGCACTTCTTCTTTGATATACCAGGCCAGCAGTTCACCCTCGGTTGTCATGATCTCTTCGCCGGGGATGATCCACATCGGGTAGAGGTGTGCCATCTGCAGCGCGGCGCGAGCCGTGTTGTGATCGGTGATAGCGAGTTTGTCGATGTTGCGTTGCTTGCAGATGTCCTGCAGCTTGTCCAGCCGTGTGAGACAATCTTTGGAGTAAATTGTGTGTGCGTGAAGTTCGAGTGTCCACAGTGGTGGTGTGCTCATTGTGATACCTTTTTGGAGTTGGTTTTACCGTTCACAGTATATACCTTACAGTCCTGATGATTGACCAATCAACAACGAGTCGGGCTGCCGGTTGGGCGCAATGCTTACCGATCAACATGATCCCCGACTTCGCCAACAGGATCGGTCGCCTGTGATTTTTTGTCCAATGTCATAAGCCATACGCTATAAGCTCTTGGCTATACTAACTAGTACTTTGCGGCGGAAATCTGTATCCGGTCGAGCAGTGCAACGCAAAGTACTTTATACAGTTGGGAAGATTGCCTTAATCTG
>JAFGMS010000079.1 GCA_016927375.1 Anaerolineae bacterium | reverse complement strand
TGACCGTCTAGATGGCTTGAGACATTTTTCAATCGTCAATCATTCAATCCAAACGACCTTCGGTCGTCAATCACACAATAACTTGATGATCCATTTCTCGGAATAGAGGCCCTTCAGATGAGTACCATTCAGTCCGTTGTCAGCTTTACAAAACGAGTCATCAACAACGTCGAGACCGTCATCGTCGGTAAGCGTGAGAGCATCGAGCTGGTCATGGTGGCCTTGCTCGTGCAGGGGCATGTGCTGATCGAGGATGTGCCCGGCACCGGTAAGACCATGTTGGCGCGTGCCATAGCAGCCAGTCTGGGAATCGACTTTAACCGGCTGCAATGTACACCCGATCTCATGCCAAACGACATCACCGGTGTCAATATCTTCAACCAGAAAACCGGCAGCTTCGAGTTCAGACAGGGCCCTGTTTTCGTCAATATTCTACTGGCTGATGAAGTCAACCGGGCCACGCCGCGGGCCCAGGCAGCCTTGCTGGAAGCCATGCAGGAACGGCAGGTCACCATCGATGGGGTTACCTATCACCTGCCCATGCCATTCCTGGTGATGGCTACTCAGAACCCCATAGAGCTGGAAGGCACCTTCCCGCTTCCTGAAGCGCAGCTCGACCGCTTCCTGCTGCGCATCTCGATGGGCTACCCACAGCAGGCAGAGGAGATCCAGGTCCTCCGCAATCTCAAAAAGCAGCATCCTATCGAGACCATTCGGCAGGTTGTTGACGGGCTTGAGATGGTATCGTTGATCGATCCGGTCAGCAGCGTCTACATCGATGAGACAGTGGAGCGCTACATCATGACCATCGTCCATACCACGCGCGTGCATCCTGATATCGCTTTGGGCGCCAGCCCACGTGGATCGCTGGCACTCTATAAGTGCAGCCAGGCGCTGGCCGCGCTGCACGGACGTGACTATGTCACGCCTGACGATATCAAACTGCTGGCTCCCTACGCGCTCTGCCATCGTCTGATCATCAAGCCCGAGAGCCAGCTGCGGGGTCGCACGCCGGAGACCATCCTGAGAGACATCCTGGAGCAAACCAGGCTTGATCTTGGCCAGGAAAGGTAAACAGGCCCAATGTTCTTCTTCACGCTGCTCCTGATGCTGTTGATAGCCATCTGGCTGCATGAGGATATCTTTTTCAAGATCATCTATCTTTTTGCGATGCTCTATATGCTTTCACGGCTGTGGGTGCGTCGTTTTGGGAAGAAACAGACATTCCGTCGCAGTTTCATAACCCGGGCTTTTGTCGGTGAGACCGTCGATGTGGTTCTGTCGATAGAGAACAATGACTGGCTTCCCATCCTGGGGCTGGAGCTGCGTGAAGACCTGCCAATCGATATCATCTCTTCGGGACGGGTGCGGGAGGCGTTCTCTCTCAGGGCAAAGGAGAAGAAGATCGTTGATTACACTCTGCGCTGCCGCCACCGTGGTTTTTTCCCGGTAGGCCCCCTGCACATAGGCACCTTTGATTTGCTTGGGATCATCCCGCAGAAGGAGCTGACGATCCCTGCTACACGTCTGACAGTGTACCCACACGTTGTCCCGCTTGAGGAACTGGGCCTACCGACGCGCTTCCCGTTTGCTGAGCTGCCCACGCCATCGCCGCTCTTCGAGGACCCTTGCCGCGTGATCGGTGTCAGAGACTATCGCACCGGGGACTCGCCCCGCCGCATTCATTGGAAGGCAACCGCACGCTCCGGCCGGCTGCTGGTCAAGCGCTACAAACCGGCCATTGCCCGCGAGACCTTAATCTGCCTCGACTTCGATGAGGAAAGCTACGATCTCAAGCGGCGCTATGAAGCCTCCGAGCTGGCTGTCACCGCTGCCGCATCGATAGCCAACCACATTGTCGGCCACGAAGGGTTGGCTGCCGGGCTGGCCACCTGGGCGCATAACCCTGCACTGGGCCACAGGTCCTTGTTCTCTTTGCCTCCGCGCTCAGGCCAGGGTCACCTGCTCACCCTGCTCGAGGCGCTGGCTCTGGTCCAGCTTACCAAGGATGCCTCGTTTATTGATCTGCTGCGCCAACAAAAGGGGACACTGTCGTGGGGGGCGACCATGATCGTCATCACAGGCAACAAGAGCCAGGCCCTGCTCGATACGCTGCTTTATCTTCGACAGGTAGGCCTGGCAGTGGCGCTGCTGCTTGTACATCCGGGAAAAGCATCTTTGGACTTTGACGACCCGGCCGGCATTCCGGTCTATCAAATTTGGAACGAATCCGATCTAGAGAAAGGATTTTAGGAAGCGATCAGCATTCAGCGAACAGCCTGCCTTGCTCACCAATGTATTTATTGTACAAGCTAACAGCTAACAGCTAAGAGCTAAGAGCTAATCGCTCCAATTCTATGAACATCCTACTCTCCTGGCGTGAAAAAGTAATCTGTCCGTTGATTGTCGCTTTGATGATCGGCTGCTGTTTGTTTGCGGTGGCCCAGGCTGTCGAGCGCTTTGTCGGGAGCCGCGTCGATCTGTACATCATCACCCTGATTGGCATGCAGGCAGCCTTGCAGTCCTTCTATACACAGCGTCTGGTCATCAGGCTCCATATCAGCGGCATCCAACGAGGGCTTGTCTATCTGCTGGAGCTTGTTCTTCTGCTGGTGCTGTCCAGGATTGGCCTTTTAATCAGCGACATCATCACCGGCCGCCCCTTCGTATTCGACTTCTTCCGCCTGGAACTGCGCTGGGTTTTCGTGATCGCACTGATGGTCATGGCCTGGTGGTTTGCCCGGTCAGCGGCTGTTCAGTTTGCCAGATTGCACAGCCCCCCCGACCTGGAGAGCGAGTATATCGATCTGGGCTGGGTCTCGCCTTATGACGTTCTCAACTCGCTCTTTATGTGGGGTGGTGTCATGCTGATGCTCAGCGCGGGACTGGCTCGCATGGATCTGAGCGGGTTCCCATATCCTACGAAGCCACCGGCGCAGGGCGTCATTGTGAGCGTTGTGCTTTATTTCAGCCTGGGACTGATCTTGTTGGGGCAGGCACGCTTTGACAGCGTCCGCCGCCGCTGGCTTGTCGATCGGATGAGGATCGCGGAGCATGTAGGTTCTCGCTGGCTGCGCTACAGTCTGGTTCTGATTGGTCTGGCGGCGGTATTTGCCTGTCTCGCTCCTGTCAGCTACACATCCGGCCTGTTGGATGCTATGGGGACGGTAATGACGGCCGTCTTTTTCGTCATCAACCTCTTGTTCTCGCTGATCGTGCTCATCGCTGGTCTGCTGGGGCACTTTATCAATCTGCTGTTAGGGCAGCCTGAGCCCATAACGGATCAACCGTCTGCCCCCATCCTTCGGGAGCTCCAGCCGGCACCTGAAGCATCAGCGGCCGGGACCTGGGACTGGCTGAGCCGGCTTGATTGGCCCAGCATCCAATCGGCACTCTCGTGGCTGATTGCGCTGGCGGTTATCATCTACGTCGGCTGGACCTACCTGCGCGATCATCCCCAGTTTTCCCAGGGCCTGGAGAAATTCAGGATTTTTCGCTTTCTGGCCCGCCTGTGGCGAGCGATCTGGGAGAGCATCGTTGGGGCGGCAGAGGAAGCCGGCGAGGCGACCAGAGGCGCGTTCCAGCGTCTATTCGGCCAACGCGGCTCGGGACGCCCGCTGCTCAACCGCCTGCTGAGATTGGGCGGTTCCTCGCCCCGGGAGCGTATCCGGGTGCTGTATCTCAGCACTTTGAACCGGGCCGCCGGGCAGGGAATAGGCCGCAAGAGTACCCAAACTCCTTACGAGTACGAAGTGGTACTGGAGCACCGCATGCCCGAATCAGAGGATGATATAGACCAGCTTACCGAAGCTTTCGTCGAGGCCCGCTACAGCCGCCACCCGGTGGGTGAAGATGACGTCGCCACAGTGCGCGAGGCGTGGCTCAGACTGCGCTCCGCGCTGCGGCAGGTGAGACCGGACGAGCGGCCGCGTGGAGGCAGCAGCGAAAAGAAAGGGCCCAACGCAGAATTGTGGGGTGAAATCAGCCATCGCCGCATTCCGCGAGAACCTGAAGACGGAAACCGAAAACGCGATTGATGATGCCACGGATAGCCCGGTTGGTACCTTCGACATAACCCTGGGACACACGGTCATAAAAATAGTTGCTGCCGCCTGATATGTTTTGCGTGCGTATGGGCATATGTAGACGTTGAGGGGCGCCTATCGAGAAGCTTATCTTCACCGCAGTTACGATGCCGGGCTAATGTAGGTCGGACTGTTAGTCCGACCGTGCGCACATTGACGCTTCGCCCAATCTATTTTCATACCAGAGACGCAGAGGACAC
>JAFGMS010000078.1 GCA_016927375.1 Anaerolineae bacterium | reverse complement strand
TCGCAGATTAAAATCTGCACTTTACCGGTTACGGATGAATATCCGTAACCAGCGTCGATGTAGAGCATTTGTCCAATGTGACATTGTTAAGGAACTCTATGTACAAACAGTTTCTAGAGGGTACTCTTTCAGGCCCTGACAACTTTTGCATACACACCTTTGAAGCTTGTAAGTTTCCTTGCTTTGTTGTACTTTCGCTACTTGTGGATTCAGACTGTTTCACCCCTGAAACATTGGACTATAACAGAGACAGAACTCACCGTTGACGGGGTCTAAGAAGACCAGTACAATCTTGCATAACATCACCTAATATCTAACGAGAAGCGTTGAACGGAAGCAATAAGCCATCGCTCCAGCGAGCCGGGAAGGGTGTGAGTCCGGTGGTCGTGCCCAGAGCGAGCACAGGTGGCCCACCTCGTCCGGGAGCCTCAGCCGGGAAAACCCGAGTAACGGTTGACGAATTGGCATACGTTACGCGCATCGAGCGGGTAGGAGCAGACAAAAGCTCTGCTCTTACCAATACAGGGTGGTACCACGGAACCCCTTCGTCCCTGTGAGGAGGGGGCTTTTTGCTGTTAGAGAGCGTTCAGCGATCAGCGGTCATCGACCAGCTTATGGCGAATCGCTGTGCATGGTAAGCTGCAAGGCAATCATCAAGAACTGACAACTGTTTCAAGGGGGTGAAATCGTGGGAAATGTTATTCGTTGGGAAGAAGCTAGGCCCGTTGATGCGCTGCCGGGATTGACCCGTCGAACGTTGGGGGAAACCAGCGATGTGATGCTTACCGAGTTCCGCTCGGAGGCCGGGGTGAAAATCCCACCCCATTCGCATCCGAACCAGCAGGTCGGTTACGTGGTCAGCGGCCAGATCGAAATCATCATCGACGGTGTGACAGCACTTTGCAAACCCGGTGACAGCTACGCTATCCCCGGCGGGGTCGAACATAGCGCGAATTTTCTGGTAGAGAGCACCATCGTCGAATGCTTCTCGCCACCGAGAGAGGACTATCGATAGGAAGCAAGAGAACAGCTCAGCAGTATGGTAGGCGTATGGCAGATCGAGAGAAGACCCCCAGGCATATAACTGGGGTGTTGGCTGACGGGAACTTCCCGAGCATTGTCTCTGCATCCAGTACTCTCATCAAGGAAAATCGACATGAAGACAGGTCAGACGCGTATTTTTACCGTATTCATCAAGCGCACTGTGCTTTTTCTGGCCGTGCTGGCAGCAGTTAACGCTGCTACTTATGCAGCGACCAATTACCTGGCACTTCGCGGGCCGATGGCCATCGGTTACGTGCCGGAAATTGAAGTGCCGCTGACCTCTGTGTTTCAGGGGTATCCGGAATATGTCTCGTCGGTGCTTAGAGGCGATCTGGGCACGGTGGGAGGAGTCGGAAACAGGTTGTTTGCCTCAAGAGCGGAGATGGCACCATACATCGCGGGGGCGCTGGGTAAAAGTATGATACTGCTGGTATTGAGCCTGGGCCTGGCTGCCATCGTTGGGGCATCTATGGGACTGCTTTCGGTTAACCCTAAGACACGCAGGCCTAACCCACTGGCGCTGTTTCTCTCGATAGCGGGCTTCTCGATGCCGGGCTTCTACCTGGGTATCATGATTTTGATGATCATGCTGACCACAGCCATTCAGGGCCAGCGCTGGACATTCCTGCCGGTATCGGGCTACGGCCTCGATGCACATCTGATCCTGCCGGTCTTAACCCTGGCCGTGCGCCCAACTGCCGAGATGGCGCGCCTGACCGCCGAGCTGCTTTCTGAAGAGCTGGGTAAAGATTACGTCCGGGCGGCTCGGGCCAAGGGGCTGCCATGGCGATTGGTGATCGTCAAACATGCCTTTCGCAATATCGCGGCCACGTTTGTGACCGCCATCGGTAACTCGTTGAGCTATCTGTTGGGCAGCCTGGTGATCATCGAGCGGGTCTTCCGCTGGCCGGGGTTGGGGATGGCCCTGCTGGACTCGGTCTCGCTGCAAAGCTACGGTGGGACGGTGCTCAACCCGCTGTTGATCGCCACACTGGCGACGACAGGGGCGCTGCTGTATCTGATCATCGACCTGTTCACAACACTCACCAGTCGGGCGCTCGATCCGCGTCTGGGGAGGGCACGAGCATGAAGTCAAACAACATCTTGCGCTTTATCAACCGGCTGAACTTTCCGATGGTGCTGGGTGCCTTTTTGGTAGGAGGATTGGTTTTCATTGCTATCGCGGGGCAATCAATTGCGCCGCACGATCCGATGGAGAACTTTTACATCATTGAGGCTGAGAACGGCGAGTTTATCACCCCACCTTTCGCGCCAGGCCAGGTGCCGGGCTTCCCTCTGGGCAGCGACTTTGATGGCCGCGATATTTTGAGCCGGCTGCTGGTTGGCGTACGTCCCACCCTGATCTTGGTAACGCTGGTCGTGTTTACAAGGATGATTGTTGGTGTCGTGCTTGGCTTTGCGGAGGGATGGTATGCTGGGCTTCCCGGCGATATCATCGGCCACCTGACAAAAATTGCATTGAGCATTCCTATCTTGATCGTGGCGCTGATGGTCATCTACATTCTTGAGCTGCAGATGGAGGCGTGGGTCTTCATCATCGCTCTGACGATTACCGGCTGGGGGCAGGTGGCTCGTATTATCGCCGAGCGGGTCAGGCTGGTGCGCGGGGAAACTTACATCGAGGCGGCACGGGCGCTGGGCGCAGGCAATCTGCGCATCTTGTGGAAGCATGTCGTCCCGCAGGTCCGCACGCTGATACTGGTCACCCTGAGCTTCGAGATGGGCGCAGTGCTGCTACAGATGGCCGAGTTGGGCTTCCTGGGAATGTTTTTAGGCGGTGGCGCCATCCGCCTGATCCCCGACCCCAAGTCGGGCGGTTTCTTCCAGGAGCACATCACCGGTCAGCCCGAGCTGGGGCAGATGCTGGCTGCCGGGTGGGAGAATTTCATCTATACGCCCGCTATGCCGGCGGTTGTCGGGACTGTGTTCTTCCTGGCGGTGTTCAGCTTCATGATGTTGGGTGAGGGCCTGAAGCGCTACTACGCCGAGCCGACCAGTTCCGGGTTGGTAGCAAGGTTACGAGCCAGCGGACTCGTCGGGCCGGTGATGGAGGGACGGCAAGCGTACGAGGGTACCAGAACCCTCGGGATTGGTGATTGACAAGGGCGTATGTACCGGTTGAGATCGTAACTGCGGTGAAGATAAGCTTCTCGATAGGCGCCCCTCAACGTCTACATATGCCCTGTGCTACCTAAGGTGCGGAATATAGACTAAGGAGAATAGATGTCAGCAGAAACCATCAGCCCAAAGCAAGTGGGAATGGACACACCTATGGACAAGAGCCAAGCGCTTCCCAAGAGCCGCATCGTCTTTATCGATAACCTGCGGGTGCTCCTGGTGATACTGGTTGTGCTGCATCATGTGGCCATCATCTTTGGGGCAGAAGGGAACTGGTACTATTACGAAAACCAGGCAGACGATATTGCCTCGGGCATTTTGACATTGTTTGTTGCCATCAACCAGTCTTACTTCATGGGCTTTTACTTCCTCATCGCCGGCTATTTCACGGTCCCGGCGCTTGACCGCAAAGGCAGCAAGCGCTTTTTACAGGATCGATTGCTGCGCTTGGGTGTGCCTTTGATATTCTATATTTTCGTGATTAACCCACTGCTGAGGTACGTCCTGGCGGTCAATGTAGAGGGTTATGCAGGTTCTCTGGGACATTATGTGACCGGCAATCTGCCCTTTGCTTCCGGTTCTTTGTGGTTTCTGCATACCCTGTTGATCTTCACGCTCATCTACGTATCGGGCCGGCACTGGCTCAAAAACTCTGCAGAGCCAACGAAGCACAAACAGGGTCTTCCCTCCAATATTGCCATCGCTGCCTACGCTCTCATTGCTGGGGTTCTCACCTTCATCGTGCGGTTGGCATATCCGGTAGGGGTCTATTCAGGCCTTCTGGGAATGCAGCCGGCGTTCGGGGTACAGTACATCAGCCTGTTTGCCTTTGGTCTGCTGGCCTACCGCCGCGGCTGGCTGCCCCAGCCATCTGAGGGCAAAATCTGGCCGCCTATCGCTGTCGTACTCGTCGCCCTGGCCCCGGTCATCTTTATGCTTGGAAAGATGTCCGGAGGGGTCGATGCTTTCATGGGGGGATGGAACTGGCAGGCATTTGTTTATGCAGTTGTGGAACAGTTTCTGTGCGTTAGCTTGATCGTCACCCTCCTGGTTACCTTTAGCAGGCACTTTAACCGGCGGAACAACCTGCTCAAGACTCTGGCTGCCAGTGCTTATACGGCGTATATCATTTATGCTCCCGTGCTGCTCTTGATCGTGCTCCCACTGCGCGGCCTGCACTTGGATCCCCTGGCCAAATTTGCCTTAATCTCGGTTATCTGCGTTCCGCTCTGCTTTCTGATCGCCCACTATCTCCGCAAGCTGCCACTTGCCAGGGAGATCCTTTGAGCAGCGGCCATGAATAACGGCAACGCTAATCATGCCACACATTGACAAAAACGCGGTAAGGGACGGTGTTGGCATCAGCCCAGACACCAACAATCAGGGTGTTAGAAGGATTGGAGTAAACTCCATAAAGATATGTTGCGTTTGGTTCTGGATCTCCAAATGGGGGTGATGCGTCAGTTGAAGTCAGAGGGCGAACATCCCAAAGCATACTATCCAGAAAAGCTTCCAACTCGTCGGCATCCATATCGAACCGCACGTGAATGAATGCTTCTTGCCAGTTGCTACAATCGCTCCATATATTGGTTGCACTTTCTGGGAATGTAAACAAACGTGTGCCACCGTTATTCAGGTGCGCGGATTCACCTGCCCCGCCTTCGACATCACAATCCATAGCAGAGGCCAAAAACGCCCCACTAGACCTAATCAGCATAAACATCAATAACATGCTGCATGCCAAAACGAATAGGGTGTGTTTCATTTGAGTTGAGCGTAAACTTCTTGGTCGCAGATCGGCTTGTATCTATTTCCGGCAAGAATGCGACCTGTCCGGTT
>JAFGMS010000077.1 GCA_016927375.1 Anaerolineae bacterium | reverse complement strand
TCAAAGAGGCGCTCTTCGTTCCAGATCCGTCGCTCCTTCGTCGATCCTTCGTTTGGAAGCACAAGGAGCTTCTCCTGCCCATTCTGGTTGCTCAGGAAAACTTGACATTGTCAAAGTAGTTACGATTGATCTTATATGTACTCATAGCGTAACTGCTCAGTTCTTAGCTTTTGGCTCTTAGCTTTTAGCTTTCAAGCTTCGATCTGTGACTTGTAAACTCAGACTGAAAACTCGTCAAGTCTCACGTTTTACATATTTACCCATTTACCTTTTACGCATCACTCATAGCTACATGAGAGATCGCCAAGCAGCTGAGTAGTAACCTCATAGCAAATTATGCGTTGTTGCGCATTTTGAATTGCTGCAGAGAGTGGAAAGAACACGGTGTCTTTGAGTATTTGCTCTGCGGCCTCTGTGGTACAAAAGAAATGTGCCTTTATGGCCGTTGAAAATATAAAATTGCGATCCGCTCAGCACTTATTGCTTGGTACTTAGCGCTGTTTTGAGGAAAAAAACCATGTCAGAACGGACCACTATCGGTAATATCCTCGATAGAGTAAGCCAGAACCGCCGCTATAACTGGTTTGGCCTTATCGTGGCCTTGGCGTTGTTAATGGGCTGTCTGCTGTTCTTGCTGCCTGCTGCCCTGAGCGGTAATTGGCTCTTTCCCGTCAATTACATACGCGCCAAGCCCATCCAGGCGGCTGTTTACTACCGGGGAGAGGCCGAGATCTACACCCCCGGCAGTTCAGAGTATGACAGGCTGATCGAGGCATGCTATGAGACGCTTTACAATCATGTTGGGATTGCCGAGCTGGGGTGGTCTGAGGGGCGCTTCGACCAGGCACGCATCGAAGGTGTAGCCATCGAGTTGTTATATGCCGAGCCGGTTAAGCTGCCCGGCAGGCGCCTCGATATTGCCGATCCGGTACGGCTTTTCTTCCCTCTAGAGCTTTTCGGTTTCGACAGCGAGGTCGTTTTCAGGGGCGATCCGGACCACTACTGGGGATTGCCGATCCAGGTGGACACGCTCGACCGTGTACGGACTGTAGTAGAGGAAATCATGGGCGAGTAGCGGCGCTATGAAGTACAATGGGTTAAGTTTGATTTTTAGTGCTTCGTTGGTAGTGAGCAGTTGACGGCGGCCGGCAAAGAACTATCGGCCGGTAACGAACGGCGACGATTGTAGGCCATAAGCCATACACTATCAGCGTCAGCCGTAATTGTAGTGACCGGAAAGAAACATGCGACGAGCTTTTCTAACGCTTTTGATTGGCCTGGGATTCGGCGCGTTGGGCGGCGCCATCTTTGGTTGGTATGTACCGATCCAGCCCGCCAGCACAAAAATCGACCAGCTTCACCCTGACTACAAGGCCGACTACGCTGTGATGGTTGGTGCAGCTTATGCCGTTGATGGTGATTGGGACATGGTTCAGGTAAGGCTGGGCCGTCTGGCTGAACCTGATCCTGCGGGCTACATTGCCCTGCTGACAGAGCAGTACATCGCTGAAGGACGCAACCCGGATGATATTCGCAATCTGGCCCGGTTGGCCTCCCGATTCGGTTATACAACACCGCCGATGCTACCTTATTTGCCACCCACTCCTACTTTGAACCCATGAGCGAAGAACAACACGGATTTCCCTGGATACTCCTATTGGTTGGGCTGGTGATCGGCCTGGTTGGCGGCGTCTACTATGCCTGGTACCTGAACCCGGTCAGCCTGACTAATGTCTCTCCGCAACAGCTGACTGCTGAAGACCAGCAGGCTTATGTCGTGTTGATCAGCGAAGCTTATTTGCATGATGCCGACCTGGAGAGGGCACGCGCACGGTTGGGCGCGACGGGCGCTCGTGATGTGACTGCACTGGTTGTCAGCCTATCCAATTCAGCTTACCTGGGCGGTGAAGAGCGCGCAGCCTATCCCCTGACCATCCTGGGTGAGGCACTGGGAGGCGACCCCTTGGGAGTGGGCGTGTTCACCGGAACTCTCGTGCCAACGTCCGTGGCGATGATACCTTCTGCTACTTTTGAAGGCATCCCCAGCCCGACGCCCTCGCCGTTTGTTCCCACGGCGACGCCGATTGTGATCAGGCCGACAGTCACGCCTACTCAAGTCGTTATTCCACCGGATACCAGGCTTATGCTTGTCGCCCTGGAGACGCTCTGCGAAGACGATCATCCTCCTGGGTTGATCGAGATCTACGTCAATGGCATGGATGGCAATGGCATTCCGGCCATCGAGATCACGGTCGAGTGGGAGGAGCAGGTGGCGACCTTCTTCACCGGTCTCAAGCCGGATGTCGATCCGGGGTACGCCGATTTCGAGATGGAACCCAACCAGACCTACACAGTCACACTGGTCGGGTGGGCCGAGCCGGTTTTCGGCCTCGATAGCTATGCCTGCGAGACACCTTCAGGCACAGCACAAGCACCAACCTACCAGCTGATCTTCGCGCCAACGATGGATCAGCCCTAGCGGATGGCATATGGCTTATCGCTGGTAGCAAATGACTTCGGGGAAACCATGGAGGGCAAACATATAGGTTGTCTCTATGTATCGTTGGGGCGTTGGAGGGATGAGAAGTCTGCGACGGATGAGTCGGCTGGGTCAAAGTAGGTATTGCCGTTTCTCAACGCGAAGCAGCGAGGAACACGCAGATCGTGACCGGGGTGCATGTCAGCGGGCAGATCGCCGGCAGAGAAATAACGTGCCTGCAGCGCTTCGATGCCCGGATTGGGCGCCAGATTCTCACAATCGACCTGAAACACCACGTGTACGAGGTGAACTCTCTCCCGAGTTTGCCATCTCACCCCATCGAAGATACCCAGCACCCCCCTGACCTTCCCGCGCAGCCCGGCCTCCTCCCACAGCTCGCGCAGCGCCGCTTCCGGCAGCGTCTGCCCGATCTCAGCCAGCCCACCCGGCAAAGCCCATCGATGGTTGTCTGCTCGTTGAATGAGCAAGACGCGATCCTCTTCATCGAAGACCGCTGCATCGACGCCAATCGCCGGGGAGAAACGCTGCCAAGGCTCCATCAAGAATACCTCTTCCACATCTGCTAGAGACTCCTTGCCCGCTATTGCCGCCAGCTTTGCTGCCAGCTTCATAAGGCGCTCGGCCTGCTCTTGCTCGTAGATGTTTTTGGAAAAGTGTTTGGTGAGGCTGGCCATGCCTCTCATTTCATCGGCGATGAGATACAGCGTTTGCCTGAGATCGGTCAAGAGGTTGATTTCCTTGTGAGCGGCCGGTCAAAAACTCCGGTTGTCATTTACGAATGATAGGGTGATAACCGGGAGATAAAAACACACAAAGAACGCAGAGACATCCTATTATCTCTCTGCGTTCTCAGGAGTGTTTTACTTATCCCGCATTGCATCACACCGACAGTGCCTGCATCATCTCTCGGAAGGCGGTCTTGTAGTCTCCGCCGAAGTCGAAGCGCGGGCGGGTACGCAGATCGTCAGGGACTTCGCAGGAGGCGATCTGCGCCACGACGACCGGCTTGCGTTGGCCCCGGAAGTAGCTCCAGCCCTGCTCGACTTCTTCATCAGACAGTGCGCTATCGGAAAGCACCACCACCATGTGGCTGCACTCGGTCAATGCCGGGTGAACGCCGCTGGCCCAATGCTGCTGCTCAGAGCCGGAATCGGGCGCATACCAGGTTGGAATGCCGATCTTGGCCAGGTCTTCAGCCAGCCTGGCCGCGAATTCTGCATCAGCCTGGCTATAGTTGATAAAGGCGGCGTAGCGCGTTGAGCTTCCACGTCCCTTTGCCTTGCGGGTATGCCGGGGCGCTCCCAGCATCTGGCCCAGGTCGGGCCGGTCGAGGCCGCGATGCGCGTCAGTACGCCCCATCCTGAAGATGGTGTTGCCGCAGTCCGGGCATTCGCCGCGTGTGCCGGGGGCGCCACGCCGAGTCCAGACCGGGATCGGATTTTCCATTTCGACCTTCTGTTTGCAATGGACACAATAAGCCTCAATTGGCTCGACATCCAGTTCGTCGTCTTCCACGTGGTCGAGAGATTGCATGTGATCGTCTCCGTGTTGATGAATAGGCTCGGCGAATCTAAGCGGGCCGGCCACCGGCAATCAGCTCCGCAAAGCAGCCTAGATTAAAAATCCATGCACAGTGTACAAGAAGCCTGGGCAAGGAGCAAACAGCAATCATAATCAGGCTTTTAGCAGTGAGCTGGACACTGCCGGAACCTGTGAGGTTTCTGGATGAGTATTTACGGTTTGACAAACCAAGCTCGACTTTGCACATCGACAACATACGTGTGGCAAGTGGATTCCCGCTTTCGTGGGAATGACAGCGTTGAGACGCTCAATATTTTTGAATGTCGCGGCGTGACCATGATGTTGGAAAAACCAATCTCTTGTGCATAATCCTTCATGGACGTCCAGATAAGAATGTGCAAAGTCGAGCTTAGTGCTGATGGCCGGTAGCTGCGTGCTGTCTGTTGCCTGTAATTGCAGCTACCCAACCCGAATGGTATAATCCGCCCGGTTGGTGTAGTTGAGAGTTTTCAACCGCCTAAGAGGATTTGTATGGGAATATCTCCGCAGCTGCGATGTTTATCCTGCGGTCTTATGCCTGACCAGATCCTAAACCACATCAAGGAGCGCATCCCAGGTGTTCAATCCCCTGGATTGGCTACTCAGTCTATTTTCGCTTGATATCGGCATCGACCTCGGCACGGCCAATACATTGGTCTATGTTCGCGGTCGAGGTATTGTGATCAACGAGCCCTCCTGGGTGGCCATCGACAAGAGATCCCGCCGGGCTCTGGCAATCGGCTCTGAAGCACGCCAGATGGTAGGGCGTACCCCGGCCAATGTTATCGCTATTCGTCCCTTGCGTGATGGCGTGATCTCCGAATTCGAGATTACACAGGCAATGCTGGAATACTTCATCGGCAAAGTGCATGAGCAAACGTTGGTGCCCATGCCCCGGCCGCGTGTAGTGGTAGGTATACCCAGCGGCGTGACAGAGGTCGAGAAACGCGCGGTATACGATGCATCACTCTCCGCCGGGGCGCGCGAAGCCCTGCTGATCGAAGAGCCGATGGCATCAGCTATTGGAGCGGGACTGCCAATCACTGAGACGCGCGGCAGCATGGTGGTAGACATTGGTGGTGGCACGACTGAAGTCGCGATCTTTTCAATGGGCGGCATTGTCATCAGCCGTTCGATTCGCGTTGCCGGTGATGAGATGGACGAGGATATCGTCCAATATATGCGTACTAAATACAACTTACTGATCGGTGAGCGCATGGCTGAGCAGGCTAAGATGGAAGCCGGATCGGCCTATCCGCTGCCCGAAGAGCGTATTTTCACCATGCGTGGCCGCAACTTGATCTCCGGTCTTCCGGAATCTATCGAGGTGTCCTCTATCGAGTTGCGCGAAGCGCTCGCACCCTCAGTCTCGGTCGTCGTGAATGCCGTCAAGGATGCACTGGACGAGACGCCTCCTGAGTTGATCTCCGATCTGATCGAGACCGGTATCTGTATGGCAGGTGGTGGCTCGCAGCTTTCCGGCCTGACCGAGCGCCTGTCCGAAGAGCTGAACATGCGTGTGTGGCTGGCTGCCGATCCCATGAGCTGTGTGGCTCGTGGCGCAGGACGGGTGCTGGAGGATTATGACAATCTTCGCCGTATGCTGGTTGGCCTGGAGCGTCGCAGTACTCAGCACTGATAGCTCCTTCCCCTTGATTTGCTCTAAACCCGATCTTCATCTGAACGTCTGCTGCGGTACAATAGGATCACAGCGTATGGCTTATCGCTGATAGCTGTGAACTTGTCGTTTAGGCAACCGATGCGAGGCTAAGTCTTTAATGCGTCTACGTCGTCCATCTAACCGTTTGCTAACGCTTGGTATCCTGATTGTTGTTGCCATGTGCCTGATTATGGCAGGGAGTCGTGTTGGCATTTTGAGGACCCTCACAAGTGTGGTGATGGCACCCATATCTCCTCTGGCTCAGATACTGACTGGTGGGGCGAACACCGCTGCCAGTCTGGCTGATGAGCAGCCTGATTATGCTACTCTTCGCGAACGCGAGCGCGAGATGGAGCGTACTGTCGCCAGACTCCAGATCGAGATCGTCCAGCTGAAAGAGATCGAGCAGGATTATTATCGTCTGAGCGGATTGCTGGATTACAAGAGCATCCATCAGGATCAGGAATTGGTAACGGCAGACGTGATCGCCCGGGACACCAGCGGTTACCTGCGCTGGGTGATCATCAACCGTGGCGTGCGTGACGGTATCCGGTTTGGCCAGCCTGTCATCAGCGATCTGGGGTTGGTAGGATATGTAGATGACGTGGCGGCCCGTACAGCCTGGGTGCGCCTGATTATCGATCAGTCCAGCGCCGTGAATGCCCGTTTACAGGATGCTCGTGCTGAGGGCACGGTGTTTGGACAATTGCAGGGAACCCTGTTGATGGACCTGATACCGCAAGAGGCACTTATTGAACCGGACGATATGGTTTTGACCTCCGGCCTGGGTGGTAAGTTCCCTGCGGGGATTGTCATTGGACAGGTAACCAGTGTGCAGCGCCAGCCTGCCGAGCTCTTCCAACAGGCTCAGATGCGCCCAATGGTCGACTTCGAACATTTGGAGATCGTCTCGGTGATCACGAGCTTTGAGCCCATTGATACGACCATATTTGAAACTGTAGAAGAATAGTGCTGCATGAGTCTCCAGATTGGCATTCCATTACTGCTGGCTGCCACACTGCTCCAGGCTGTTGTCCTGCCTCACCTTAGAATGTACGGTGGTCAACCTGACCTGGTGGTAGTTCTGGTGCTGGCCTGGGCCACCCTGGATCATGAGCAAGAAGGCATGGTCTGGGCTTTCATTGGTGGGTTGTGCCTTGATTTGCTTTCTGGTGTGCCATTGGGTATCTCATCGTTGGTGCTTGTACCGATTGCCTACCTGGTCAGCTTGACCGAAGCACGGGTATATCGCACCAATGTCTTGCTGCCCTTACTGCTGGCCGGTGGTGGCACTTTGGTCTATCACGTAGGCTATTTGCTGGCCATACGGTTCCTGGTGGGGATGTCGGTGGCCTGGTTGCAGATCCTCTGGTATGTTACACTCCCTTCACTGTTGTTCGATATGATTGTGATCCTGCCGATTTTATGGATGCTCAGGCCATTGTACGCCAAGCTGCATCCGGGACGGATGAGAATATGAGCCAGCAATACAGATCATAGTTTTTCGTGATCAGTTGCCAGCGAGAAGTCTACAGCTAATAGCGAGAAGCAAAGCCCAGTGGCCACAGGCCATCAGTTATGCTCCGCACGGTCATGCTTTTTCATTTCTCGTGCACACAAAAGTGAAAGATTGTACCCGTGCCAAGTATATTAACTATAAGCCATCAGCCATTATGAATCACTTTGGAAATTTCACTCCTCCCGGCAAAAACCGAACCAATCTCTGGCGCTTACGTGTCTTTGAGATTGTGATCGGCTTGTCCTTCTTTATATTGGCAGCACGCATCTATACCATCCAGCTCATCGCGCATCAAGAGTATGTTGCCCAGGCCGATGAAAACCGGCTGGACACGGTGAGCATTCCGGCCACACGGGGCATTATCATCGATCGCAACGGAGTGCAGCTGGCCGTCAATGTTGCCAGTGCCAACGTCACCGTAACTCCAGCTTTGTTACCCGATACGGACAGCGATGAGGAAATGGCCGTGCTGGAGCGCCTTTCCAGGCTGATCAACATTCCGCTCAGCGGCGAGCTTCACACAGTGGATGAGCGTGGTATTCCGGAGCAGAGTTTGCTGGCAATGGTCCGGGAAGGCCAGGGTATTGCCCCTTACGATCCTGTGGTGGTCAAAAAGGATGTCAGCCAGGAGACTGCCCGCATCATCCTGGCCGACAAGGCCAACCTGCCTGGTGTAGATATCGATTGGGTGTCGGTCCGGGAGTATCCCACCGGGCCGCTTACCTCTCATCTCATTGGTTATATGGGGCGCATCTCAGAAAAATACGCGGAAGAATACGAAGCTAAGGGCTACGTATTGGACCGTGACCGTATCGGCTACGATGGTATGGAGTACTTCGCAGAGGATCTGTTGGCGGGCACGTGGGGAATGCAGCAGGTTGTTCGCGATGTTGCCGGAAAGCTGGTTACCACCATTGGTGATCCGCAGCTGCCCATGCCGGGTTACAGCCTCCGTCTGACCATCGATACCGAATTGCAAGAGGCCGCTCAAGAAGCGCTCGCCGACCAAATCATCGAGCTGAATACCTATTATAATGAAATCGTCACCGAGCGCGGTGTGGTGATTGCTGCAAACCCGCGCACCGGAGAGATCCTGGCCATGGTCAGCTGGCCGACTTACGACAACCAACGTTTCGCGCGTGACCTGGACGTTGCCTACTATCTGCAGGTCTACCAAGACCCGCTGCGGCCGCTCTTTAACCAGGCTGTCGGCTCGCTCTATCCTCCCGGCTCGATCTTCAAGGTGATCACCCTGACCGGCGTATTGGAGGAAGGAGTCGTTACACCTGAACAAGAGATCGTCGACCCCGGTCACATCGATCTGGTTAACCGTTATTACCCTAACGATCCCGGCCAGTCACAGCGCTTCGTCTGCTGGATCGAGCGCGGGACCGGCGGAGGGCATGGTAAGGTCGATGCCCTTCATGCGTTGGCTTGGTCATGCGACGTATACTTCTACAAGGTCGGCGGCGGCTACACTAACCCGGAGAACGGCTATGTCGAGGTACCCGACATTGGCCTGGGCATCGAGCGGTTGGGTTGGTGGATGGAGATGTTTGGCCTTGGCAAGATGACCGGAATCGAGCTGCCGGCCGAAGCGAACATCGAGTATCTGGCGATTATCCCCGGCCCGGATTGGAAGCGGCGCGTCTGGGGTGAGAACTGGTCTACCGGCGATACCTATAACTCGGCTTTCGGTCAGGGCTATGTTACCACCACACCGCTCCAGATGCTCAATGCGCTCAACATGATAGCCAACAATGGCATCATGACACGTCCGACGCTGATCCGTGAAGTGATCGACGCTGACGGACATGTTGTACAGGGCTTTCAACCAGAATATACCGATATGCGCGATGTATTGCAGGAGGCGTGGCCTGAACAACACGATGACGATCCTTACCCCGGAACGCTGGATCAAACATTGCAGGTTGTACAGGAAGGCATGCGCGCTGCCGTGACCATCGAAGGAGGCACAGCACTCGCAGCAGATTTATCTTATGTACCCGTGGCAGGGAAGACCGGCACGGCTGAATACTGCGATGATATCGCTGCTTCGCTCAACTTGTGCAAACCCGGCAACTGGCCCTCCCATGCCTGGTACATGGGATATGCACCCTATTCCGACCCTGAAATAGCGGTCATTGCTTTTGTCTACAACGGCGGTGAGGGTGCCCTCGTAGCTCTGCCGATAGCTACGAAGGTAATCGATGCTTATTTCCAAATCAAGGCCCGCCGCGCAATCGAGCAACAGAATAACCAAACCCCCAGCCCGCAGCCGGTGGATGGAGGGTAGGGAGTGGGGCAGTGCTGTCGCTGTCATTCCCGCAAATGAATTGGGTGTGTTTCATCTCAGCTGAAAGACCTCTCGGGAATTGCTGTAATGGACGTTCTATGTCACGACCGGACTAACTGAACCTCTACAACATCCTACCTGTAATCAGCTCATATCCTCATAGGAAATGGCTCAAATCCGCATAGGAAACGGTGCAAATCCGCATAGGATCTGGAGTAAATCCTCATAGGAAGCCAATCCAATCCTTATAGGAAATCGGCTCATTCCTTACTGGAAACCAGGAAGGGCCTTATTATAGGAAATCGGGCAGGTTGCATTCTTGACGGGAACAGATACAAATCGATCCGGGACAGGGAGGTTTACGCTCAACTCAAATGAAACAAACCCGAGTCATTGATGCACCGTACCGAGTCATTGAACCATCACTTTGCATTTTTGACGATCGGCATACCTCTCAACTCGAAGACGTCGCTTTAGCCATATTGCTTGCCGCTCTGCTGCTAATGCACGACTTCCACCATCATCAGATTGGTCATGCCGGGGGTGTGGACGGTCACGCCGGCCGATATCACCACTAAATCTCCTTCTCTAGCCATCCCCATAGATGTAGCCAGCTCAAGCGAATTGTGGACCAGCGCATCTGTAGTATTTGCGCGTGAGGTGTGAAACGGGATCACCCCCCAGGAGAGCCTGAGCTGGCGCTCCACCGTTGGACTGAAGGTTGGGGCCAGAATGGGCACATGGGGACGGTACTTGGCCACGTGACGTGCCGTTGTTCCACTGGCCGTAGCCGTGATGATGGCCGCGGCCTGAAGCGCATGAGCCGTCTCGCAGGTGGCGTGGCTGACTGCGTCGGTGACATCCTTCATGGTAACCTTGACATGGACAGGGGGATGCCAGGAATCGGCCAATGTCGTTTCTTCGATCTCGCCGGCGATGCGTACCATTGTCTCGACGGCCTCCAGCGGGTACTTGCCGGCGGCCGTTTCGCCGGAAAGCATGATGGCATCGGTGCCATCCAGGATGGCGTTAGCCACATCACTGGCCTCGGCCCGGGTGGGACGCGGGTTGCGAATCATCGAATCAAGCATCTGGGTGGCGGTAATAACCGGTTTGGTGGCGGTATTACACAGACGGATCAGACGTTTCTGGAGCAGGGGAACATCCTCGGCGGGTATCTCGATCCCCAGGTCGCCACGGGCGATCATGATGGCATCGGCCGCCTCAATGATAGCGTCAATGTCGTCAAGCGCCTGCGGCTTCTCGATCTTGGCAATCACCCGCATCGGCGACTCTGTCTTACAGCACTCGGCGATGTGCTTCTTGACGCGCACGACATCATCTGCCCTACGGACAAAAGAAAGCGCCACCCAGTCCAGCTCATGCTCCAGACAAAAATCGAGGTCTGCCCAGTCTTTTTCAGTAATCGAGGGCACCGAAAGCTGCGTGCCGGGCAGGTTCAACCCCTTGTGATCGGTCAGCAGGCCGCCAAAGAGCACATCACAAATAATGTCCTGCCCTGAAATCTCACGCACTTTGAGCTCGATCAGCCCGTCGTCGATCAAGATACGCTCGCCGGGCTTGACATCCTTGGGGAGATCGGCGTATTGGACAGGGATAACAGCATGAACCTTGTCTGATGTTTCACGCTTGCCTGTGATAGACTGTGTGGTCAATGCGACACGCTCGCCGGCAGCAATGAGCATGCCTTCTTCCTCTATATCGCCAATGCGCAGCTTGGGCCCTTGCAGGTCACCTATCATAGCGATTGCCTTGCCGGCTGCCTGAGAGGCGGCACGAATGCGTGCAATGTTCTCGGCATGTTCCCGGTGATCGGCGTGGGAGAAATTCAACCGGGCCACGTCCATGCCCGCGTCGATGAGCTTGCGCAGCATCTCCGGGTCGCGCGAGGCCGGGCCGATGGTACAGACAATCTTGGTGCGGATCATGGTGGTTTTCTCCTCTAAAAATAGGCATGAGGGATGAGGCATGAGGGGTTAAAAACCCCAACATGCACCTCTCCCTCCTCTGAAAATAGGGATGAGGGATGAGTTAAAAAAACAGCACACCCTCATTACCCCTGTCATTCCCGCGAAGGCGGGAATCCATACGCCACAATACCGGCAGGCCGCTGCCATTTTCACCTCTTGGTGGTGGGGCTCCGCCCTATGGACGGTCCTCTGCAAATAGTGCTGAGTAAAAGCTCACTTCTTTGTAAAGAAACCAGATCAGTTTCCCCGAACCTGTTCCTTGTACGGCAGTCATTCTACCGCAAATCGAGCGGTCGTAGTATTAAAAGCCTATCCGGAAATTCGCTCCGCGGATTTCGGATAGGAAGAAAACAGCAAGGCAAACCGATTTACGGATAGATATGTTAGTATGCTCGAATGGTGCTATCATTAAGGTAAATTAGTGAGTCTTATTGGAGATAATGTAATGTTCCAACATTTTGTTAATGCATTGGCCGAGAATGCGGCCGATATTATAACGTGGTCGGTGATTATAGGCGCGGCTGCGCTTTTGCTCCTCTACCTGCGGGCACGCTCATGCCATGTCCGGCGGCTGCGTGCGCGGTTGAACGGCGAGATGTCGATCCCCAACCAGGTCAAAGAGGCGCTGGCCAAGATCCTCAACATAAATACGGCTGAGTTTACCACCATCGGCGCGGTGACCTTTGTCGATATCGCCTGGCACTACAGCATGGCCGACCCGCACATCTGGGATCACTTCCAGGGCCCGGCGGCCGATCACATGGCCGACATGATCCAGAACCTCGATGTGCTCAAGTCCAGCCTGGGTGACCAGGCGCATCACATCTTCGATAACATGCTGGGATACTTTCAGGGTGTCGAAGCCACCCAGGTCTTTCATGACATCATCGACCAGCTTTCCATAGCTGGTGGGGCCGTCGACACGACGGCTATGGTGCTCGATGCGCCTTCCGATTCCCTGGTCGATTCGCTGAGCCAGACCTCCACAGCTGCTATGGAGGCCAAAACCAGCGCGGTCGGCGACAGTGGGCTCCTGTTCCACATCCCCTTGATCACCATCGGCTTTGCCTCCTACCGTGCCTGGCGACGTTCCCAAAAGGGCGCAGGATGGGGACGCAACCTGGAGTTCGCTGCCATCGAAGTTGCCACGCGGACAAGCGGCGGGCTGGTCGGTGGGCAGCTGGGCGGCGCAGTCGGCACCGCAGTGGCGCCGGGCATGGGCACCCTCGTGGGTGGGATAGCCGGAGCGGTGGCCGGGGCCATCGGCGGCGCGCTGCTCGGCGAGGAGTTCAAGCAGCGCCACGTCAAGGAAGCCCAGGAGAAGCTCAACATCGCAATCGATGATCTCGGGGTGACCTACCTCCAGCACCCGGGCCGCTTCCGCGAGCTGACCGATATCTTCACCGAGCAAGAGCTTACCTATGAAAAGAACCTGCGCGCGATGCAGTGGCGGCTGACGCGCTACCAGATGCTTCCCTGGCGCGCGGCCTGGCCTAACCAGAAGCTGGTCTTGCTGCAAGAGACGGTCCGGATGGCCCGCGAGCGGCTGGAGGCGATCAAGAAAGGCACCATCGATGCGGTCGATCAGCTGACCTACATGCGCGACCGCAGGCAGTACCGGCAGATGGGCGCGATCTTGTGGAGCGACCCGGCCCTACGCCAGAAACTCGACTGCGACCCGCTGCTCATCAGCCCCATCGAGCGCGCCCACGACAAGCTTCGGCACGAGGTCACCCAGCTCGGCACGAAGGCGCAAAGCGCGACGGCGTGAGAGCGCAAAGCTACTCGCTAATTCGGATACTGCGCACGGGAACTGAGATTTCATGCGTAATGGCTCTAATTCCCATCAGAGTGGGATCAACGACATAGAACAAGGCTCAGGCACTTTCTTCCACTATCGTCCGGAAGAGTGGATGTACAGGGCGCAGGGCAGAAGTGAAGGTTGCATCGTTGCAGTGGCGATTTGGTTTCTAGTGTTTTCCCTGATTTTCATTGTGGTAGGCTTTACTGCTAAGCTTCCAGCCAACTTAGTGATGATTGGTGTCGGGGTTATCCTTGTTCCTCTTTATGTCTGGCTTATGTTCTCAAACAATCTGCTAGCAGCCGATCTCGAATTGACACAAGAGCAAGTTGTTCTCCACTTCACCAGAAACTGGAAATTGCATATCAACTTGCAGGATCTGTATCCTGTCCAAATCCGAGAACATGCTGTGCGCCGGCGTCTTATATTCACATGGTCCGAGCCCATATATGTCATATACGTCATCTCGTCGCCAAACCTGCCATGGTACTTCCGGTTTGCCGAATATTTCGGATATCCAACATGGATCACAAAGCCTAGTTTTTATGTCACCTCATGGCACGAGAACTACAGAGAATTCCTCAACAAGATGAGAGCATATGAGCCCCAATGGGTAGCATAACCCTCATGAATAAGTCGAATGCTTCTGTCCACTTCAGTGGACATTACAATCATAGCCGGGGATTTCTAATCCTCGGCGGACCTCGATGACCACTATGCTCCTCGCCATCGACACTGCTACCCGCACCATCAGCCTGGCCCTGCTCGCCGATCACGAGCTCATCGCCGAGAGCACCTGGCGCACGGCCGGGAACCACACCATCGAGCTGGCCCCCGCCGTCGATGCGATGCTCAAGCAGGCAGATGCTGCCCCCATCGACCTGCGGGCTGTGGCTGTCACACTCGGGCCGGGGTCGTTCACCGGGCTGCGCATCGGGATGGGCTTTGCCAAAGGAATGGTGCTGGCCTCCGAGGGACGGATCGCCCTGATCGGCATTCCCACGCTCGATGTAGTGGCCGCCGGCCTGCCACATCCGGACGGCGTAGATCGCTTGTGTGCAGTCGTGCAGGCAGGACGCGGGCGGGTCAGCGCAAGATTCTATGCCTGGCAGCATAATCGCTGGACAACCACCGAAGAGGAACCCTTCATTGCTGCCTGGGATGCGCTGGCCGAGCGCCTGGATGGTCCGATGCTGGTCGGCGGTGAGATTGATCAGGCGGGGCAGGAGCGGCTGGCCGGGCTGGGCAGCCAGGTGATCGTCTCTAACGCCGCCCAGGGGCTGCGTCGAGCCGGCTTTCTGGCCCAGCTTGCCCGGGAGCGGCTCTCGGCAGGCCGCATCGACGACCCGGCTGTATTGGCGCCCATCTATTTGCGTTAGCACGTTGAAACGTTGGAATGTTACAACGTTCAGGCTAAACTATACCAGTGTGCAAACGTTTTAACGTGCCAACGTTCAAACGTTTTAATTTGCTACCATCTTTACCTTCCAAGGAAGTACGTGTCGTGTCTGACCCGCGTCTACGTGTCATCATCCGACAGATGAACCTCAATGACATCGACCAGGTGGTGATGCTTGATAAGCTCTCCTTTCCGTCGCCCTGGCCTGCCCGCACATACCGTTATGAGATTCTGGATAACGAGCACGCGCGCATGTTCGTGTTGGAGCCGGGCAATGTTTTTGAGCAGCCCGCCCAAAGCCGCCAATTGAACTGGTTGGACCGGCTGATCGACAGCATCACCGGGTGGACCAATGGGCATCCAAGGCCGCTGATAGGCTACTCCGGCATGTGGCACATTGCTGATGAGGCCCACATCAGCACCATTGCCGTCCATCCGGACTGGCGAGGCCGGAAGCTGGGGGAGCTGCTGGTATGGAGCATGATTCGCCAGGCCATGCGGCAGCGGGCCGGCCAGGTCACATTGGAAGTGCGCGTCAGTAATGCACCGGCACAGAACCTGTACAGGAAATACGGGTTTGAGGTTCTCGGCACGCGCAAGGGGTATTATCGTGATAACAGCGAAGATGCCTACATGATGGGCGTCACACGTCTGGATGAAGCTTACCGGCAGCATATGCTTCTCTGTGGCAAGGCACTGGCCAGCCGGTTTCATGTCATCAACGAGTGGTACCAGGATAGAGGGTAGGGATTAAGGGTTGGAAATTGGGGAGAAGCACAGACCTCCCAACTTCAACTTGCCATTGATCCTGTGGAAAAGGAATTTGCAGTTATCGGCTATACGCCGTTAGCTGAATAGTACAGGAGGGGCGAATCTTTGCCTCGGTGCTCAACACTGCTGTTCAGTCGTCAATGAATCGTCTCGTTCTCTTAAACAAAGGCACCCTTGATGAACATCCGCAAAGTTGACAACAAAGCAGACCTCAGACGTTTCATCGAGCTGCCCTACCGGCTTTACCGGGACGACCCGATCTGGGTCCCCCCGCTGCGGCGCGAACAGTGGGCGCAGTTTGACCGCGCCCGCAACCCCATGCTTGATCACTGCGAGTATGCCTTGTTTCTGTTGGAGGACGAGGAGCGAGTCGTTGGGAGAATATCGGCTTTCACCGACAGGCTGGCGCTGGAGCACTGGCAAGAGCCAATCGGTCTGTTTGGCTCTTACGAGTGCATCGACGATAATGAGGGCTCGCAGCTGCTGCTTGATGCTGCCCGATCCTGGCTTCAGCAGCGCGGCATGAAAGCCATGCGCGGCCCCTGGAGTTTTGCTTCGCAGGAGTGGGGCCTGGTGCTCGAAGGGTTCGAGCCGCCCCCGGTGCTCCTTGCTCCATACAACCCGCCCTACTATAACGATCATCTAACAGCCTTTGGCATGGAGAAAGCCAAGGACCTGATTGTCTATGATGTCGATTTTCGTGAGGGTTACCGGATACCGGAGCGCTATCTGGCTCTCACCGGCAACATCCAGCGGCGCTACGGTGTCCACATTCGCCCGGTCGATATGACACGGCTGGAGCAAGAGGTCGGGATTATCGTCGAGCTTGCCAACTGCTCGCTCTCTGATAACTGGGGTTTTTATCCGGTCACCGCCGGCGAGGCGCGTGCTATGGCTCATGATCTCAAGGATATCATCAACCCGGAGGTATCGCTGATCGCCGAGGATCGGGACGGAAAGGCCATCGGCTTTTCACTGCCGCTCCCTGACGTGAACATGCTGCTGCGCGGGCTGGACGGCCGTCTGGTGCCTTTTGGCTGGCTGAAGCTGCTCGTGGGCATTCCCCGTATCAGGCAGTACCGGCTGTGGGCATTGGGGGTCGTTCCGGAATACCAGGGCAAGGCAGTCGATGCCCTGCTCTATCGCCGCACTTACGAGGTCCTTGGCGAGAAGCTCGACCGGTTGGAGATCAATTATGTCTTGGAGGACAATATCCGCATGAATAATGCGTTGAAGAAGCTGGGCGTCAAAGGCCTGCGTCGCTACCGGGTCTACCAGATGGGAATTTAGTTTACAGTGCACAGTGTCATAACGAGTCATAAATGTCAAATGAGATGATAGACGATATTCGCGCCGAGCGCGGCGTGCCGAGTCTGGTCTGGCGAGCAGGGCAGGAGCGCCGACTGGAGATGATCCGCAAGTGGGGTCATACACAGAATGCGTCCATTCTGGTGGACGGCTGTGGGATGGGGCAGTACGTCTTTCATTTGCTCGAAGACTCGCCGCGTGTCGTCGCCTTTGATATTGAGCATGAGCGGGCCGCCAATGCCCACCAACATGCATCGATGGTGCATGTGGCGGCGGCCGAGGCGCTACCCTATCCTGCCAATACCTTCGATGTGGTTCTCTCCCATGAGGTGTTGGAGCATGTCCGGGACGATCAGTTAGCGCTTACTGAAATGGTCCGCACCCTCAAACCCGGCGGTCGCGCGATCATCTTTTGCCCTAATCGATGGTATCCTTTCGAGACACATGGCCATTATTGGCGAGGTCACTATCACTTTGGTAACACGCCGCTGATCAACTATCTGCCAGATGCATGGCGCAATAAGCTGGCGCCGCATGTGCGGGCCTATACCCGGCACGGGCTGCGCCGCATGCTCGACAAGCTGCCGGTCCACATCGTCCATCACACCCGCATTTTTGGGGCCTACGATAACATTATTGCCCGTTTCGGCTCGTTGGGCCGTATACTACGAACTGTGATATACCTGATCGAGCGCACACCGCTGCGTCTATTCGGTCTCTCGCATCTGATTGTGATCGAGAAGCCGGCTGATGGCACATAGCTGGTGGCATAGGATCATTGGATATGCGCTTCTATCTGCTGTAAGCTGTAAACTGTGTTGTAAACTCATCACTCATGCCTCATGACTGGTTTTTGCATGCAGGAGTACATCCATGGTTGACGACGCCCTTATTGAACAGCTCCAGCGAATGGCGCGCCGGGCCGCCCTCCGGGCCGGGATGGTGCTTTGTGAAAAATACGCCCAGCCGCGCAAGGTCAAAGCTAAAGGCCTGCGCGATATTGTGACAGACGCCGACTCCGCCGCTCAGCTCACGGCCATCAATGCAATCCTAGAGCGATACCCTGAGCACCAGTTCCTGGCCGAGGAGGATATCGCTGCCCATCCGGACGAGCAGGGGCAGTGGCACATTCCGGATGGGATTGTCTGGATCATCGATCCGCTTGACGGCACCACCAATTATGCCAGCAAAGTGCCCCTGGTAAGTGTCTCGGTGGGTGTGGCCATCGATGGTGAGCCTGTTGCCGGCGCCATTTACGACCCGCTGCGTGATGAGATGTTCGAAGGGGCTAAAGGACTTGGCGCGATGCTTAACAAGCAGCCGCTCTCCCCTATAACACCCCTTCCGCTGCTGGACTCTATTTTTTGCCTGGACTGGGCTCATGAGCCGGAGAGGCGCAGCCGGGCAGTGGCAAGTGCTAGTGCGCTGGCGCCCGTTTGCCGGACGCTGCGCGCATTGGGGTCGGCGGCGTTGGGGTTGGCCTATCTTGCATCTGGACGCTTGCAGGGCTACTTCCACTACGCAATCCAACCTTGGGACTGCGCGGCCGGAGCGGTGATTGTCCGGGAAGTCGGCGGCCAGATCCTTCGCCCGGATGGTGAAGACTGGCGGCTTGGCGATATGGAACTGCTGGCCGGGCACCCTAAGCTGATCGAGGAAGTCGTGGAGATATGGGCCGCCGGCACAATGGGAGTCGAGGGTGATGACCTTCGCTCGTAGGAAATGGGGAGATATACCATGACCGACAAAATCCGTTGGGGGATCATGAGCACGGGCTACATTGCTACCGAATTTGCAAAAGCTCTGGCCATTCTCCCTGATGCCGAGATGGCGGCCGTTGGCTCGCGGTCACAGGCCTCCGCCGATGCGTTTGGAATGCGCTTCGACATCCCGCATCGACATGCCGGCTACGAAGCGCTGGCTGAAGACCCGGATGTCGACGTGGTGTACATCGGCACGCCGCACAACCTGCATCGAGAAAACGCGCTGTTGTGCCTGGATGCCGGGAAGGCCGTGCTGTGCGAGAAGCCTTTTACGATCAACGCGGCCGAGGCACAGGAAATCATCGAAGTGGCCAGACGGAAGCAGTTGTTCCTTATGGAAGCCATGTGGACCCGCTTCATACCGGCCATCCGCAAGATCCGTGGTATGCTGGCAGATGGCGTCATCGGTGAGCCCCGGATGGTGATGGCCGAGTTCGGGTTCAGGCCGCCGTTTGAGCCGGATGGGCGTCTGTTCGATCCCCAACTGGGCGGGGGTGCACTGCTCGATCTGGGCATCTACCCGATCACTTTGGCCTGGCTGATCTTTGGCCCGCCGCAGGAGATCGTCAGCCGGGCAAGCATCGGTGCGACCGGTGTGGATGAGCAGAATGCCGTCGTTCTGAGCTACGGACAGGGTCAGCTGGCGGTGCTGGCCTCATCGCTGCAGGCAGAGACCCCGCAAGAGGCGCATATTATTGGGACACAGGGACGTATACGCATCCACGCGCAGTGGTGGCACCCGACGATGTTTACCCTGTCGCTGAACGGCAGGGAGGATCAGACTATCACCGTTCCCATGGGCGGAAACGGCTACAACTACGAGGCGGCCGAAGTCATGAGCTGCCTGCGCGCAGGCAAGCCGGAAAGCAATGTGATGCCCCTGGACGAGAGCCTGGCAATCATGAAGATTTTGGACCAGCTCCGCGCTCAATGGGGGATGAGCTACCCCATGGAATGACGCCCCTCAGACTTCCGAAGTCTTAAAGACTTCGGAAGTCTCTACCTGACGTATGCTCCCCGCTGCAATGAGCGTGCTTCCTGCTGCAACAACCTTGCCTCTACCTGCAATGTACTTGCTTTGGCTAACAGCTAAGAGCCAACAGATTATTTGCCCACTTTGCCATGTGGCTGGATAGGGTTACAATGAAACCATCAGAGATGGTTGATGACTCTGTGATGTGCGAGGGAGTTATTTGAAAACTGATTACCTTGACAATGTCAAGTTTTCCTGAGCAACCGGAATGGGAAGGAGAGGCTCCTTGTGCTTCATAACGAAGGATCGACGAAGGAGCGACGGATCTGGGACGAAGAGCGTCTCTTTGAGCGTAGCAACATCGAGAGGTTACTCAAGTTGACATTGTCAAATTACTCACTCAATACGGCACTGAAGGTATGTGCGGGCTCAGCGTAACAGGTGGATTCCCGCTTTCGCGGGAATGACAGCGCCGAGAAGGGGTAAGACACCGAATATGACGTGTTTTGCAAATAACTTGGCTCATTTCACATAACGGTGAACC
>JAFGMS010000076.1 GCA_016927375.1 Anaerolineae bacterium | reverse complement strand
TACTCAGCACTTGTCACTTCGGTGACACCGCTTGGCAACTTGGATGTAGGCCAGGTCAAAAAAGGAAATTCCTATAGGATCAAGTTACCGGACTTGGCAAATCACGCGACATTGTTGAATGACTTATCGCGCGAAAAACCCGGTTTCTCTTGAGTATCTGTATCTTCCACGAAGCTTGACATTGTCAACCTATCTGATTAATGATTGGAGTCTACCGTGGCCAGGATATACCACAACCCGATTCTACCCGGATTCTACCCTGATCCTTCGGTTTGCCGCGTAGGGGATGACTATTACTTGATCACTTCTACTTTTGAATACTTCCCCGGCCTGCCCATTTTCCAAAGCCGCGACCTGGTGCACTGGCAGCAAATTGGCCATGTATTGGATCGTCCATCGCAATTACCACTGGACGGTATTCGTCCATCCGGCGGGCTGTTTGCGCCAACTATTCGATACCACGAGGGTGTATTCTATGTGATCAACACCCTGGTGCATGGTCTTGAGCCACACAAGAACTTCATCGTCACCACCACCAATCCGGCCGGGCCATGGTCAGAGCCAAATTGGTTGGCCGATGCACCCGGCATTGATCCGTCACTCCTGTTCGATGATGATGGCCGCGTCTGGTATGTCGGCAACCGTCCAAGACCGGAAGGGGAGCGGTATCATGGTGATCATGAGATCTGGCTCCAGGAGCTTGATCTTGAAAAGATGCAGCTGGCCGGTGAAAAACATACGCTTTGGGGTGGGGCGCTCAAAACTGCGGGCTGGGCAGAAGCTCCCCACCTTTACAAAATCAACGGTCTCTACTACCTGATGATCGCTGAGGGCGGCACAGGACATGACCATTCCGTCACCATAGCCCGCAGCAAGAACATCACCGGCCCCTATGAACCCTGCCCCCGCAACCCTATTCTCACTCATCGCCATCTTGGAGAAAATCATCCAATAGTTGGTACCGGGCACGCCGATCTGATCGAGACTCAGACCGGCCAGTGGTGGATGGTACTGTTGGCGATGCGGCCCTACGGCGGCTACTTCTATAACCTGGGACGCGAGACCTTCCTGGTGCCGGTACAGTGGGAAGATGGATGGCCTGTGGTTAACCCCGGGGTTGGCCGGGTGGAGTTTGAACATGCCGCCCCCGATCTCCCGGAGCACCGTTGGCCCACCCAGCCTGTCTGCGATCAGTTTGACAGTCCGGAGCTTGCATGGTGCTGGAACTTCCTCCGCACCCCGCGCGAGGATTTTTGGAGCCTGACCGAGTGCCCAGGTTATTTGCGCCTGTACTTGCGGCCGCAGATGCTCTCAGAGCTGGCCAACCCCAGCTTTGTCGGGCGGCGGCAGCAGCACATCAACTTTGCAGCCCGCACATGTATGGAATTTACACCCCGCCACAGCAATGAGTGTGCAGGGTTGGTATTGCTTCAGAACAACGATTTTCACTTTCGTTTTGTCATCACCCAGACAGAGGAAAAGAGCACCGTCATCCGCTTGATCAAACGAGAGAAGGGCAAAGAAAGCCTGCTGGCAGAGCAGCCCATCGACGCCGGGCGTGTCTATCTGAAGGTGGAGGCATATGGGCAGAGCTACAGCTTCTATGCCTCCTCTGCTCCTGAGGCATGGCAGCGCATCGCTGAAGATGTCGATGGTCGCATTCTCAGCACGCCTATGGCAGGCGGCTTTGTCGGTGCGTACATCGGGATGTATGCCGGAAGCAATGACCAGACCAGTGAAAACCAGGCCGACTTCGACTGGTTTGAGTATGCCGAGACAGATAGTTTGTGAGGGGCATATGTAGATGTTGAGGGGCGCCTATCGAGAAGCTTATCTTCGTTGTAGTTACGATGCCGGGCTAACGCCTGCACCTTCAATAGATGAAAATGTCCAAGCTAATGTAGGTCGGACTGTTAGTCCGACCGTGCGCACACTGACACTTCGCCAAATCTATTTTCATACCAGAGACGCAGAGGACACAGAGAAAAAAATCAGCGTCTGCGGTGAATTCCCCAACCGGTACGTACGCCCGTCTGGGTCCAGGTGACGCCGTCCTGTGTGCGAGAGGTCATATTGCCGTTGGCGTCGTAGCTGAAGCTGTCGCCGTTGCTGCGGGCGGTCACGGCGTGCGGGAGCTGGTCATCGATATTGCCATAGGTGTAATCGATGGTGGTCTCGCCGGTCGGGCCGTCGTATTCGTGGCCCTCCCAGCCGGTCACCGCGTGTTGGTTCAGCCAATCAACAGGAGCTTCTCCCCCAGCTCGTTCAGCTGCGACAGGTAGACGTTCGCATCGGGCGCCTCCTGCCAGCGCACAATCTCCCAGTCGGCATGTGTGGCCGAGCACAATACCCTGGACAGATCGGCGGGAAAGACGCCGGCTGCTTTGCTGTCCGCGTTAACGATGGCTTCCTGGAGTGATAGCCCCATCCGGCAGCAAAATCCCCAAATATCAGCCAAATCCTTCGGCTCTTCGCGGTCAAGAGCAGCTGTGACCTTATTGGCCAGGATGTTCTCTGGGCTGTCGAGCCGGCCCAGCACAGGGTGGCTGCGAATTTCACCAGTATGGGCAGGCACATCATTGATGCACTCGACCTTGAGCACTAACTCACCCTGAAGCACATTCATGCGGGCAAAGCGCTCTTCCTTCAGCAGTACTTCGCAGCGCCAATCTTCCTGCCGGGCGATGGCCTGGATCAGCCTCTCGGCCCATAACCCAAAACGGTTGTCGTCGTTAACAAACAGGTCCAGATCATCTGAGAAGCGATGCCGCAGATAGCCACGTGATGCGGCCGTGCCACCAGCTAGATAGAAGCCGGTATCCACTCCATTGATAACCCGCAAAACCAGATCCTGAAACGGGTACAAAACACGGGGGTAGAAGTCGGGGTTAGTCATGGCAATATTCGGGGTGTTTCTGGGGCAACCACTCGACCAGGAAGTCAAAGCCTCGCCGGCGGCTCTCTGAACGGATATGACGACGCCAGCGGGGCCAGTTCTCGATTAAGCGACGGAAGCCGATGCGACGAACGATTTCTTCATAGGGCGCGTATTCCAATAGCCGCCGGGCAGCCCAATCCTGATCCAGCCGGCCGATGCTCTCCCGGCCATCCAGGATGCGGAGGAACTGCTCCTCGCTGATATCGTAGTCCCACACATAGGGTAGCTGCCGGCCAGGTGATGGTTCCATGGTGTGATCTTATCACAGGGGCGGTTTTTGGACTATGCTGGACGATCCCTTTCGTGCCCTTCGATCCTTCAATCCTTCCGTTTTCGCCACCCGGTCCTCGCCCCTCGCCGAATCCGGAGAGGGGCTGCGCCGCTTTCTCTGGTCGCCAACGAGGCGGGGTGGGGCCGATGCCGAGCGAAGAAGGCGGATGCACCATGCATCCCCGCCGAGGATGAGGGTCCAACAGCCGACCCTTGAAACCCCCGGCTACAAATGAGATGTCCACTGAAGTGGACTCTACCTCCCATGCAAGGGAGCGAGTTTCCGTACAGAGGTCCGAATGTAAAGACACAAGAGAGGGCCCGACCTCCATCTCCGTCGAACCCCCTTGTGCCTTCGTTTCTTCGTGTTTCAGCCGTACTAAATCCGAAGAGGGGCTGCGGCCGCCCTCCCTGGTCGACTGCGCTGCGCAGTTCGATCCTCTTGAGAGACGTTTGCAATATTCCGCCGCCCACCCAGAGAGAAGACCCTAACACTATCCCCTGGCCATGGCTAATATATCGACTATATCTTGCTGATTCAGCGGCACGAAGCCTCCAAGAGTGGCTGTATCTGACTTGGTAGCTTTGGACGCCATCTCCTCAAACCTGTCATCGACGATACCAAGATCGTTCAGTGTCGTAGGAAGTCCAATACGCCTGAAGAAATCCTCAAGGCGCCTGATACCTTCCAAAGCCGCTCTCTCGGGCGCCCAAACCGAATAATCGACATTCCACACCCGGGTAGCAAACTGAGCGAACCGTTTGACATCATGTTGATAGACATACTTCATCCAGGCAGGGAAAATCACAGCCAGCCCTGCCCCATGCGCGACATCATATATGCCGCTGAGCTCATGTTCAATATCATGAGATGCCCAATCTTCAGCCCTTCCCGTGCCCAGCAGGTCGTTATGGGCAACTGTACCGGCCCACATGATCTCGGCCCAAGCTGCATAGTTATCCGGCTCAGCCAAGACAACCGGCACAAAATTGATGATCGTCTTCAGCGTCGCTTCACAGAGCCTGTCGGTAAGGTCAACGTCCTTGGTGTTGGTAAAGTATCTTTCCATAATATGAGCCATGATATCAGCTGCACCGCAAGCAACCTGGTATTTCGGAAGCGTAAACGCCAATGCCGGATTGAGTATCGAGAATTTAGGCCGCAGCATATCGTAGTTGATCGGGCGCTTGTACCATCCATCCTCGTTCGTAATGACACTGCCTATGCTGGCTTCGCTGCCGGCGGCCGGAATGGTCAAGATGGTTCCAATGGGCAAGGCTTCTTCTGCAACCGCCTTATTGACATAAAAATCCCAGACATCACCATCGTAGGGTACACCTACCGCAATAGCTTTGGCGGAATCGATGACACTACCACCTCCAACAGCCAGTATGAACTCTATATCGTTATCGCGGCACAGCTTGATGCCCTCGTGGACGAGGCTTAGCCTTGGGTTAGGTTTGACACCCCCCAGTTCCAGGTACTGGATGCCTGCCTCGGTAAGGGATGCAATTACCCTATCAAAAAGCCCTGATTTCTTAATGCTGCCCCCTCCATAATGAAACAGCACCTTTTTGCTGTATTGGCTGACTTCCGAGCCGACTTGGCTCTCTGTTCCTTTACCGAAAATGATCTTGGTTGGGTTTTGAAAAACGAAGTTCTCCATGCGTTTCTCTCCTTAAAAAGTGAGTAACTACTCAGCTCTTAGCTGTTAGTTGTTAGCTTTTAGCTTTTTAGGCTGCGACTTGTGATCTCAGGCCGTGCACTCGTCACGTCTTATGTTTTACTTGTTTACCCATTTATCTTTTGCCCATCACTTATGGCTACATTAGAGAGCACCAGATAGCTAAGTAGTTACAGAAACGATTGGTGACTAAACAACAGTCATTGGTGACTAAACAACAGTCGTTTTCAGTGATGAGTCAAACAGCAACAAGTCAAAAGCGTTGTCAGATAGCAGTCACAGCATGAACGAGTGATGAAATCGGTGAGACGGAGATCATCTCACCCCGGCCATTCACTATAGGATCGATCATCGTGGAGGTCAACCGGCGTGGTAGAGAATCTCGTCATCATCTGCCACGAACCATTGGCTTTCCGCCTCGGTAATCCACTGAGCATGCAGCTCAATATAGTCCTCTGGCACACCGAACCATTCCAGTACCTCTGCCCGGTTCAAGCGTGTTGGCTGTTGGGATAGGTGTGAAGCGTAGGATGACCACTTCCACTCTCTGAAGTCATCCACGAACC
>JAFGMS010000075.1 GCA_016927375.1 Anaerolineae bacterium | reverse complement strand
TCCTATCATCCTCCTTGATTCACGCGTAAATGACGCCGGACCCTAAGGGTTTGCGAGCGTGTCGGTGTGCACGGTCGTGTTGCCGGCATACGGCCTGTAGCGGGTCAAGAGGCCCACCGAGGGTTAGAAACCCCCGGCTATGGCTGTGATGTCCACTGAAGTGGACAAGGGGGACCTCACCCCGCCACGCTGGCGGCTGGAGAAGGCGGCGCTGCCCCTCTCCGGATCGGCGAGGGGCGAGGATGGTACCCATACCCTACAGGGCGCGGGGGTCGGTGCGAGCATCGACGTGTGGTGAGGTTCCGCTTTCGCGCGGGCATGAGAGACTGCACTATAATATGGGAAAGTTGCCAGAGTTGAACAGGATTTCTCATAAGCGAAGTACAAGATACCCTCCACATCCAGATCGAGCATTTCACCGGCCAGGAAGAGAGCGATATTGGGCATCCCTACTATCGGGTATAGTCGGAATACAGGTCATACCAGAATACGGCCACATTTTTATAAGTTAGTGGTTTTGAACGCAAAAACAGCCCAAACAATATTACCGCTAAATACCATTGCCAGGTGCAAAAATGCCAAAACCAGGCAACTGATATGCTGTCTTGGCCCCGAAATTCGTGTCCGCCGGTGTGGGATGGTTCACAATTTGGTTGACACTTTTTTGTCACGCAGAAAACTCGATCTTGAATAATGGCCGCAAAGATAGTGCACAGTGAGGCGAATTCAAGATGAATTCAGCGCTTCGTGCCTTGGAGGGGTTTTTCACCCGTTTGAAAAAGTGTCAGCTTATCTGTTTGCCAACAATGAACCATCCCGCCAGTGTAATCTGTAATTTTCCGGGCGTATTCTGGTATGACCCCTAGTGAAACTTTATGGAGTCTGGAACAGAGCCATGCCAAGAGATCAATATACTATTCGAGTCGCTAATTTTGACGATCTTGCTATATTGCCGGTGATTGAGCGAGCTGCCGCAGCACAATTCCGTACCACGGCTTATGCTGATCTCGCTGATTTTGAACTGGTATCCGAAACTGTCGACCTGGAACGTGAATATGTCTGGGTGGTGGTGGATCGTAACGATCAGCCCGTTGGTTTTGCCATTGTGCATACTGGGGAAGGCTCAACTGTTCATCTGCACGAACTTGATGTACATCCTCAACATGCCCGCCAAGGTTTGGGCCGCCGACTGATAGAGACGATTATGAGATGGGCACAGGGGCAAGGTATGAAGGCACTCACATTGACAACCTTTGGTGATGTGCCCTGGAACGGTCCTTACTATGAGCGCTTAGGTTTTCGGAAACTTGAGATGAGTGAACTCAGTCCAGCCTTACAATTAGTCAGAAATGCGGAAGTAGCGGCAGGCTTGCCGATGGCAAACCGCATATGTATGCAACTGGATCTGTGATTTCTGCATCTAGGCCCAAGAACGAAAATAGCCCGCTTTCCTATCGGTGCGCACGTCTCAGTGTGTATACAACCTGAGACATTGAGGCGATGGTCATCGTTTCGGCCACATAGATGAAAATTGGGGGTGGACAACAGGCACTGAAAGGGTAAGATACATTCAACCCAGAGATGAGGAGGTTGGATGTTGCAAGGAATTGAAGGTGGTGGATGAAAGCAATGGGGGCGAGAGGAAATAGCCAGGACGATCGAGAAGTATGAGGAGGCGTTGCAGGGAGGCTATAGCCAACGCCAGATAGCCGAAGAACTGGAAGTGCCGCGTTCCACGCTTCAATACTGGCTGAGCCGCAGAAGGTAACGGTGGCGATGGAAGAAGCGGTGGTGGCATTTGGGGAAGAGGAAAGTGCGCGTCTGGCCAAAGGTATGCCCGCCAGACAGATCACCGTATGTGAAGATGAGACGTTCCATCCACAGGTTTGTTTGGTGGCGATTGAGCCGGTATCGAACTACATCTTGCTGGAAGACTATGCCGATAATCGTCAGGCTAAGAGTTGGACCGCGGCGATGGAAAAAGCCACAGATGATCTACCAATCAAGATCGTACAGGTGACGGGGGATGAAGGCAAAGGACCGACACGTCACGTCAAGACGGACTTGGGCGCCCACCACTCGCCAGCCGTGTTCCACGTTCAACATGAATTGGTCAAGGGTGTCAGTGGCGTGATGGGAGTGAAGGTGCAAAAGGCCGAACGAGCAGCAGACGAGGCCCAGGAAAAGGTTGTCAGGCTTCAGAAAGCTATGGAGGAGAAGCCGGGCCGCGTAACAGAGTTGGGTGAGCAAGCTTGGCTGCGCAACATCCCCCGACCCGCCGGAGGGGGAAAATCGCGATACAGATGTTCACGCATGATAGAACTCCCTTGTGTATCACTACCTGTTCTTTAGAGGTTCTATCATGCCTCCCTTTACCCCCTTTCTGTCAAAAGTGAAGGGGAATGAGGTTTTTCTTGACCGACTGCTTATCAGCTAATCTGGGAGTTTTTTGCTGCACACCCCAAGCCGTAAATGCGTGTGCAAGACAATCTTGCTCTGTTTCACACATCCATACAGGGAGGAAGTCCATGAAGGTACAATTCTACACCGACACACCCGCCGAGCCCGCCGAGGTTCCCGGTGTGGGTATCCGTTGGGTGGTTGGCAAGAAGGACGGCGCGCCGAACTTCGCCATGCGGGTCATCGAGGTGCAGCCGGGCAGCAACACCCCCTACCATACGCATGATTTCGAGCATGAGGTCTATGTGTTGGAAGGCACAGGCGTCATACGCAGTCCTCAAGGCGATCAACCAGTGGAGCCCGGGACGGTGGTGTATGTCGCCCCCAACGAGGAGCATGGGTTCTTCAATCAGGGCGATGGCGTTCTGCGGTTCATCTGCGTGGTCCCGCATGTGGGCTGAAGCAGGTTACAATTAAAGACCATCGATGCGTTATACGAGCGGGGCGGGGCATGTTGGTCTGTGCCCCGCCCTAGTATTTCGGGGCATAAGCAAACCCATAGTTATGGCTTACCCCGAAATACTTAAGCAGTTTGGCAAGGTGCGTTTCTTAACTCTTGGTCTATTTATGCCCAACTGCACTAGTGTTATTTATCAGCTCGCGTGATGGTAACCCTGCTAAGCTGGGGTGCTGGCGAAGCTTCTGTGTTCATCCACATGGTTTTGATGTAGCTCACACCGGACAGGCCGCTTAACGAGTAAACATACTTTATCCAGTCGCCCTCGCCACCCTCCACTGTCGGGGAAGCCAGCGTCCAGTTTAAGCCATCGGCGGAGATGCAAAAAACGTTGTGCTCCACCTCGTCTCCCGGGGGATAATAGAGCGTTGCCTCGAAGTCGGTAAAGTCCCGGTAGTGCCAGACGATTTCGCCTGGGCTTTCTCCGGTGGAAGATACCCGCGAGCGATCCCCCTCTACTTTATCGACATGCTGGAAGTCAAACTCAAAGTCTCCGGCGTGTGAGTAGACGTAACTCCAATCATCGAGATTGTCCACCAGGGCGCCATCGGCAAAGACGTTAGCGAGCTCGAAGAGATGGTTGGTGTTGTCGCCTGTCTCCGGATGTTTCTCCTCGATGATCTTGACGTGCAGGGTGTGGGTTGTCATGGGGAGGCCTTGAGCCACCAGATAATACTGGGCAGCCGGGCCGTACCAGCCGGCAGAAGAGGGCATAAAGGCATCGACTTTCATGGGAGGGTCATCGTCAACCCAGACCCTCCGCCATGCCAAAGTTGACGTTCCCCTCCTTCCTGACGACGATGCCAAAGGCCGTTCCCAGAAGATCCTCGAAGATCAGCTCATCGCCAACCTGATCGCCGGTCCAGCCTTCTCCCGTGCGTCGGCTGAAGTAGCCCAGCGTCCAGCTTCCCCCGATGATCGGCTCGAAGGTTCTGCGGTTAATGATCTGGGTGTATTGGAAGGTGTCAGTATGCAGAGGAACAGGGACTACGGCAACCGCCGGGATGTTGGCATCGTCGGCCGGCAGATTGTCGTAGACGCTATCCAGGTATCCCTTGATAAAGTCGGCGGCGTAGGTATGTCCCAGATCGTTGGGGTGGGTGTCGTCGGCAAAGACGTCATCGAGCGTGATTTCGCCCGCATCGACCAGTTGCCAGATCCGATCCCCGTAGCTGACCTGGGCAAGCCGGTAATGCTCGGCGATGGGCTCGAAATCGGTCTGGGTCGTAGCGCCCGACTTGACCGCGAAGTAAACGAGCATGACCGCCGGTTGGTTGGGCCTGCTCAAGATCTTGCGCACCACCCCTTCGAGCGTCTCCTCGCGGCCGGGCGCTCCCAGATCGTTGACGGCAAAATCGACCATCACGAAGTCGGGGTTTTCGTCAAGAAGGTCCTTTTCGATGCGATGGACACCCAATCCGGAACCCGTGGCGCCCACACCGGCATTGATCAACGTGACCTGGCCGGGGAACTTCTCGTCCCACCAGTCGTAGACCTGGACGATGTAGCGTTTTTCGTCGCGGGCGCTGTCACCCTGCGTGATCGAGCCGCCCAGCCCGGCGACGACGACTTTCTCGCCTCGTCGGGCCCTGGCCATGACCCGCTGCAGGCGCACCAGGCCGGCGTCCTGATCGATCTCCGGCGTCGGCCCTGCGTTTTGAGGCGTAGAACCCGGGCAGGGTAGGGGTCCCTCGGGGGTTGTGGTGGGCATTACTGCCTCCTCGGTTGGTGTTGGTGTCGCTGGTGAGCAGCCCGAGAAGAAAGCACCGGCTGCTGTGATTACCAGCACCAGGACCATAAAGAACCAAGCGTGACATTTCATTTTTCATCCATTCGGCGGGAAGAATATTCCAGGCATAATACATCAGGTCAATGCGAATGAGCAACCATTTTCTACCCGACCGCCGGTCCAGCACTATACATAGAAGGAGGCTTCTCGCCCCAGGCGAAAAGCCCTCTTCTTCTCCGACCTCAATTGGTTTTATGAATGTTTCGAGATCACGAAAAAATCTAAAAAACTCTGCACTCTCCACAGTCTCTGCGAAGAAAAAGTCTGATCCTGAACTGGTGAAAACCCAGTTGAGAACCTCTCAACGCGCCTGCATCGCAAGCTCAATCAGGTGCACCAGCTCCTGCACGTCGGGATCGTTGGGCAGCTCATCGGCGGCTGCCTGTGCCAGTGCGAGAATCTGGGCCAGGTCGGCGTTCTGAGCCCAGGCACCCTGACCCAGCTCATCGGCAAAACCGGCAACTGCCACATCGAGCCGGAACCGCGGTGAAGCTTGCTCAAATGACCCCGCAATCTCTTGTGGCGTTAAGGCCTTTTCGATCTCGGCGACCTGGCCAGTCTCGGGATCTTCCCAGCGCATACGGACCGTGGCAACGACATCGGTGGGCTGTGCCTGCTCGGATAGGACAACCTCGTAGAGGGCGGTGACGCTGTGCCCAGCGCCGATCTCGCCTGCATCGACTTCGTTGTTGCGGAAGTCCTTGTCGGCCACATCGCGGTTCTCGTAACCCATCAGCCGGTAGGCGATGACAACCTGTGGCTTGAACTCGACCTGGACCTTGGCATTCTTAGCGATAGTCAGCAGCGTCCCGGTCAGTCCTTCCACAAACAAGCGGCGGGCTTCCGCCTGCGTATCTACGTAGTGATAGGTCCCGTCACCGTCGTCGGCCAGCTGCTCCATGAGCACATCGTTGTAGTTGCCCATGCCGAACCCAGCAGTGGTCAGGGTGATGCCGTCACGGGCTTGCTGTCGAACCGTCTCTAGGATGGCATCAGGCCCGGTATTGCCCACATTGGCTACACCGTCAGAGCATAAAACAAGCCGGTTGATACGCTCCGAGTCGTAGTTAGCTGTAGCCATCTCGTAAGCCAGACGCAGGCCCTCCTCGGCGTTAGTCGAGCCCTCAGGCTGGAGCTTGTTGATGGCACTCAGGATGCGGTTATGTTTTGAAAGAGGAGTTGGCTGGAGAATCACGCGGCCTCTTGAACCGTAGACCACGATGCCGACCTGGTCGGTCGGGCGCAGCCCATCAAGCAGGGCTCGCAGCGATTCTTTTACTGCACCGAGGCGGTTCTCCCTGTTCATTGACCCGGAGACATCGATGACGAAGATCAGTGTGGCGTCGGGGCGCTGCTCGTCAGGGACATCGTAGCCCTGCAGGCCAACTCGCATCACCAGGGTGCGCTCGGCGGTGAAGGGGGAGGGTGCAGCTTCAATAAGGATATTGAAGGCGTCGTGCTGGGGCAGCGAATAATCTTGCTCGAAGTAGTTGACGAATTCCTCCAGCCGGATGGCTTCGGGGGGCGGCCGGTTGCCGTCATTCAGGTAGCTGCGGGTCAGCGTGTACGATCCGGTATCGACATCTACTGCGAAGGTAGACAGGTTGTCGGCTGAGGCATCGACAAAGGGGTTGGTACCGTAATCCTGGAAGAACATATCGTCGGGCGGGGCTGCTGCAGATGTTGTCTGAGGCACGACCAGATTAGGCTCTTCGGGCGGAGCTTCGGTAGCCGGGGCTTCTTCTACCCATTCTTCCATCATTGGCTCTTCGGTAGCTTCTCGTTCTTCGTACTCCGGCTGTCGATCCCGGCCGGAGCGATCAGCAGCGGGAGCCTCAGTTGCAGCTGCTGCACAGGCGGCCAGCAGGAAGGCGGTGCCTGCCAGCCAGGTGAACAAAAATATCTTCTTCATTTCTTTCTCTCCTTAAGGGCTCTGAAAACTGCGAACACTTAAGAAGAAGACGTAGAAGCAGCCGGTTGGGTTCCCGTCCAATCTATAGCCGAAGAGAGGGCTTAACCTAGTGATGATTGGTTGTACAATCAAAGGTCGTCTGATGATTGACGGTTGAAAAGCAGATTGTTGCAACGATCAGGCGATTATTCAATCGTCACCTGTCTTGTTCCACGCTGCCAGGCTGCCTGTCACTCCCGCGAAAGCGGGAATCCACTCGTGCACAAGCGACTGTCATTCGCAAAAGGAAATTCCTATAGGATCAAGTTGTTGATGAAATCGGTTCAATGTGAATATGGTTACCGCCGTCTTCCAATCGTCAATCGCTAACGATTTTCAGTCGTCACAACCTTTGGTCATCAATCAGATGCAGTTCCCTGGCCTTGACAATGGCTTGCGTGCGGCTGGCAACGTCGAGCTTGCCGTAGATGTTGTTGATGTGCCGCTTGACCGTTCCGACGGCTATATACAGCTGCCGGGCAATATCGTTGTTGCTCAGCCCGGAGGAGATCAGGCCCAGTACCTCAAGCTCACGCTCACTGAGCGGCTCTACCAGCGGCTGGGTAACCCTCTCCTGCCCATAGCCGGGGGAGCGGGCGAACGCGATCAGCCGGTCGACGAAACCCGGCGTGATGTGCCGGACCTCCGAGAGCAGCATGATGATCTGCCTGTCTTCATCCAGGAAAGCCCGGAAGTAGCCTTCAGGGGCAGCCAGTTGGATTGCCTGCGAGAGGTATTCACAGGCCGTCCCGTGCTCCCCCAGCCGCTCGGCCAGCAGCGCCTGCAAAACCTGCACCGATATCAGCCACCGATACAGCTCGTGCTCGCGGACCAGCTGCTCGAGCGCGGCCAGCCAGCGTTGGGCATCAGCCGGCTGGTCTTGTGCCAGCAGGAGCCGGGCATACACCAGGTGCTGCTCGATATGCAGATACTGGGGCTCGTCGTCGGGCGTGAGATTGGCCGCCTCGGCCCAGCGCTGCACGAAGACAATCTCACCCAGTCTCAACCGCAGATCGGCCTCCAGCCCCAGGAACCAGTCGGCCTCCAGATAACCTGTCCGGCTCACGATGGGATAGGCCTTTTGTAGGGCTTCCAGAGCAGCGTCGGTTTCCCCTTGCGCGTAGAGGGTTGGGGCCAGCAGGCCGTAAGAGAAAACGAGGCTGTCTCCCAGGGCCATCTTCTCGCTCAACTCCAGTGCCTTCTTGTGATAGTGACGAGACAGCTCCAACTGGTTGGTTTCGTAGGCCAGCGTTCCCAGGCGGCTGAAGACCAGACAGGCTATGGGCGATACCCGCCCCAGAGAGTCAGTGTAGCGTTCAAGCGCCTCCTCGCAGACCCTGACTGCCTCCCGCCGCAGCCCATGGGTGTTTAGGGCCAGTGCCAGCGATATCTCAACTGTTGTGGCAAAGATGTGGTGACCGAGCGCCAAACCAACCTGATGAGCCTTCCGGAACGCATCGATGGCCTCGGTAATAGGGCGCGTCCGCTCCAGCGATTCGGCCATAACCCAGTGCGCGATGACCTGCCAGACCAGCTGATCGTCCGCCAGCGTTTCCAAGGCGCTGGTGGCTAGGGCGATGGCCCTCTCGTAATCTTGCAAGGCCAGTGTGGCGATGAAGGCTCTTAGGACAAGCAACTTGCCTTGTTGAGCCGGCGTTGCCTCAGCCTGTCGAAGGGCTGTTTCCGCCGCCTCGATGTACTCCCCAGCCTGAGTGATATTGTTGACGAGGACCAACAGCCACCCTTTGTAGGTTGCCAGCTCCCCACAGGCGCGCACGCGAGCGTCCGGCAGCGCGGCCAGCCAGCCTTGTAGAGTTGCCAGGTTGCCGTCGAGAAGCTCTGTCTCGGCCGCCAGGCGGATCAGCCGCTCGGCAGAATCGAGATCGTCGGACAGCCTGGCATAGGCCAAAGCATGGTGGATGGCCTGGTCCATGAAATCGTGCTCTTCGTACCAGACCATGGCCTTCTGATGTAAGCTTTTCCGGTCTTCCTTCCCCAAAGACATGCGCAAGAACTCGGCGAAGAGGCGATGATAACGATACCACTCACGCCGGTGGTCGAGCGGGAATAGGAACAGGTTGGACACCTCCAGCCGTTCGAGTATCTGCCGGCTGTCGTCTCTCCCTGTCAAAGCATCGCACAGATCAGCGGTCAGCGTGTCAAGCAGGGCAGTCTGGTATAGGAATTCACGCGTCCCTTCCGACTGCCGCTCCAGCACTTCTGTGACCAGGTATTCCATGATATAGCGATCGCTTCCAGTGAAAGCGGTGATGAAGTTCTCTGCGCTGTCCTGCTCTTTCTGTATCGCCAGAGCTGCCAGTTGCAAGCCGGCGATCCATCCCTCCGTACGGGCTTCCAGTGCCTGTACCGCCTCGCTGGAGAGTGAAAGCGCCATCGTCTGGTTCAGAAAAGCTGTCGCTTCCTCAACTGTGAAGCGCAGGTCCCGCTCCCTGATCTCGGCTAGCTGGCCGCGCGCTCGCATGCGGGTCAAGGGTAAGGGCGGGTCTTCACGTGTGCTGATGATGGTGTGCATCGATGGGGGTTGGTGCTCCAGCAGGAATTCTAGAATCTGCTGCACCGGGAGCGACGACACCAGATGATAATCGTCCAGAACAAGTACCGGCGACGCGTTTGTGGCGGCGATATCATTAATCAGCGGTGTGATCAGGCCCTGTGCGGGCGGCATCTGCGGAGATTGCAGGGCCAGCTGCGTGGCTTGCCCAATCGTTTCATCGACCTGTCTGAATGCGGCAATCAGATAGTTGACAAACCGCACTGGGTCGTTGTCGGCCTCGTCCACCGAAAGCCAGACCACCGGCCGCTTGCCGTCACCCAGCCACTCGCAAATCAGCGTTGTCTTGCCGAAGCCGGGCGGGCCAGATACCAGAGTCAGCCGGCAGTTCCGCTGCATCCCGGCCTCAAGCTGCTCGACCAGACGAGGCCGGGCCACCAGGTTAGGCCTCGGCGACGGGATGTAGAATTTGGTGCGCAACAATGGACTATCCATCGGGGATTCCTTGATGGCAGTGAACAGTGATCAGTTGTAACTACTCAGCTCTTAGCTTTTGGCTTTTCAGGCTGCGACTTGTGATCTCAGGTCGTGAACTCATCACGTCTTACGTTTTACCTGTTTACCTTTTTGTCCATCACTTATGGCCACAGTAGAGAGCACCAGATAGCTGAGTAGTTACGACCAGTTAATAACAATTCACCAGTGCCTGTACAGTGCGAGAAACAGGCCAGCAGTCCTATCGACCTTTAGGCTCTTCTTTCGAGCGCTGGCCCAGCTTTTCCCATCGAGCGCTGGATACTCTCATACCGGTCTGTCCCTGCTGTTGCAGGAATACCAGGTAGACCAGGCCGCTGGCTGCCAGGAGAAGAAGGATGGTGATGGCCAAAGCCGTGGGTACCCCCACCTCGATCATGAAGATGATCAGTGGCGGTACTGCGCCTATTCCGTTCAGGATCGTTAGCACCCGCCACCACCAGTCGCTGTCATAGCGGGAAAGCATATGGGCAGAGCCGCTCAATAAGATAAACAGGGCGCCAAGCGCTAACGACGTTGAGACCCGCATGTCAGAAGTCAGAAAGACCGTCAGCGAAGCCAGTGCGCCAATCAGCAGGAGATAAAGCAGGATCATCAGCCAATTGACTTTCTTGCGTGGCGCACGCTCATTCGGCGGGAGTGTCACCTGCGGAGGCTCCATTCCCGATATATTGACCGAGAGCAGCGGCACGGCCAGGTCACGCAGCCTGGATAGCAGACCATACAAAGCCGACTGATCCGTGAGAGGTCCACGAAGCGTTGTTTCACCGCCTTCTTCTACCATCACTGTCATCCCTTCAAACCATTGAGACCAGATTTCACCTTCGAGGCGACCTTTGACCCTGATTTCGTAAACGGCCGGCTGCAGAGCCAGGTCGGTGCGACTGGTTATTTGTCTATGTTCTTCAGCCATGGTGTCACTTCCTTAAAAGCAGCAACGAGCTCAAAGCTATCGCTTCTAGACATAGGCAATTCTACCGGAGCCCAGAGAAGCCAATACCTGCGACGTTGCCATGCGGTAGGCACTCTCTTGTGCCAGATAGGCAATATGTCTCATGATGCGTTCCGAAGCCTCTGTCACGCTTTTCCGGTCGTCTAAATCACCTTCGATGTGAAGAGGCTCGCCTACTGTCATGGCATAAGGGCCATTGAAATACCATGTCCCCATTGCGATTTTACCATCAATTTCAGTATCGATGCGTTTGATGCAGTGAGGATCGAGGTGGATGCCGACGGGGATGACCGGCGCGCCGGTGAGCAGAGCCAGGCGCGCGGCCCCTGTGCGTGGTGGGTGCAGCCCACCTTCCGCCGGGCTGATGGAGCCTTCAGGGAAGATGGCCACGCTTTGTCCCGCATCGAGCCGTCTGCGTGCCTCTTCGAACGCCTCCCGCCCCTGGCCCGGCACGACTGGTATGTGGCCGGCAGCCTTTAGGTATCTGCCAAAGATAGGGACCTTGAAGAGCCGGTCGTCGATCAGGATGCTGACTTTGTCTCGGGTCAGTGTCAGGATCAGGAATGGGTCGGTTGTGCTGGGGTGGTTGGGGGCAATGATCTTGGGGCCCTCCGGCAGCGGCGCCTGCCTGGCGACGTCCATCCGGAACAGCACCCCGGATACCAGCTCCACCACCGATACACCCCAACGATATGCATACTTATCCCTCAGCCGCTTGAGCAGATTGTCTATAGACCCATTCAGAATAGGCAGAGCGAAGTTCCAGACAGGTCTTGTAATTCCTTGAAACGTAAAAGCTGCCATAAGTATTCTCCTGTTGGTGAAAGCCGGGTTTTACCCTGCCTTCACCTTCCTTGTACGCAAATCTGCTCAAAGCATCTCATAAATGATGGATAGTATCATCCACCGAAGGGTACATATGGGGGTACATCGGTGGGTGTAACAAGCTGTGGATTAAGAGCCAGGAGTTGGGGAAAAGAATGTGGCTTTCCTATCGTGCCGGCGGCGGATGCATGCACTCAAACAAAATAGTCTGGTGTCGGGATGGTTCACCGTTATGTGAAATGAGCCAAGTTATTTGCAAAACGCGTCATATTCGGTATCTTATCCCTTCTCAGCGCTCCCTGAAACCATCTTTGGTCATCTCTCGGCGGTGAAAAAACTACTCCTCGACCGCCCCAGCGATGGGCCGGACGTAGTTGAGCTGGGAAAGGGCCTTGACTTGCTCAGCGGCGTTGTAGGAGCTGCGCACCAGGGGGGCACTTTCCACCCACTTGAACCCCAGCTCTTCCAGCCCGATGCGCTTCAGCTCGGCGAACTCGTCCGGCGTGTAGTAGCGCTCGATGGGCAGGTGCTGCTTGCTGGGCTGCAGGTACTGGCCGATGGTCAGGATGTCGACCTTCCAGGAGGCCAGGTCGCGCATGACCTCCACTACCTCGTCGAAGGTCTCGCCCAGCCCGACCATGATGCCGCTCTTGGTGAGCACCAGCGGATCGAGCGCTTTGGCGTTGCTCAGCGTGGCCATCGCCCAATCGTAGTGGTCCTGGGGCTGCACTTTCCTGAACAGCCGCGGCACCGTCTCGACGTTGTGGTTGAGGATCTCCGGCTGGGCATCCATGACGATCTTGAGCGCATCGCGGCTGCCCTTGAAGTCAGGGATGAGCACCTCGATGGAGCAGCCGGGGTGAAGCTTGCGGATGCTGCGAATGACCATGGCGAAGATCGGCGCGCCGCCGTCCTTGCGCTCATCGCGGTTGACTGAGGTGATGACCACGTGTTGGAGGTTCATGGCCTTGACCGCCTGCGCCACGCGCAGCGGCTCGGACCAGTCCAGCGGTTTTGGACGGCCGGTCTTGATATCGCAAAAGCCGCACGAACGGGTGCAGATATCGCCCATCATCAGGAAGGTGGCGGTGCCCTTATTCCAGCACTCACCGATATTGGGGCACATGGCCTCTTCACAAACGGTGTGCAGCTCCTTGGAGCGCATCAGCTCGTTGAGCCGTTCGTAGGTCTCGCCGCTTGCAGCCCGCACCTTGATCCATTCCGGGCGTCGACGGGGCTTATCGGATTTGACATTTGACATTTGATATTTGATATTTGACATTCTTAAGTTTTTTCTCTGCGTTCTCTGTACGCTCTGCGGTAAAAAATAGCCGGAGCCCGAAACTTGGCAAGACCTAACCGTCACCTGAGTATAGCGTATAGTACCGTCACGTTCCCGCGGTCAGCACTTTTTGATACACGGCGAGCGTCTCGTGGGTGGTGCGCTTCTCTCTGAACTGGGCGGCGCGCTCGACTGCCTTGCGGCTGAGGTCCTGGGGCAGGTCATCCTCTACCAGGATGGAGAGGATGGCGCCAGCCAGCTTGCGCGCATCGTCCGGCTCGACCAGGAAGCCCGCATCGCCGACGATCTCGGGCAGCGACGAGGCATCGGCGGCGACGACGGGCGTGCCGCAGGCCATCGCTTCCAGCACCGGCAGCCCAAAGCCCTCGTAGCGCGACGGGAACACGAAACACTTGGCCATGCGGTACAGGGACGGCTTGTCGGCCTCATCGACCGGGCCAATCATTCGTACGACATCGCCCATCCCCATCTGGTCGATGATGCGCGGCACGTCGATGAAACGCGGCGTGATGTGGGCGGGTTGATGCCCGGCCAGCACCAAAGGCACATCGCTGCCTTTGACGTGAGTGTAAGCCTTGATGAGCGTATCGACGTTCTTCCTGACATCGCTGCCGCCCAGGTAGAGGACGTACTCCGGCGGCAGATCGTACTTTTGGCGGACGGCCTCATCCTGAGCCTTATCAGGTTCTGGTCGATAGCGCTCGCCGCAGGCCAGGGGAATCGCATAAACGAGGTCATCAGGCAGCTTGAGATGCTTGACAATATCCCGGCGCGAATGCTCGGAATCGGTGAGCACGGCCGATGCCCCCCGCGCCGAGGCGGCCACCAGTGCGGTGTACAGGCGGGCCGGCACCCCGCCTCGATAGGCCGGGAGCAGCAGCGGGATCAGGTCGTGGATAGTCACGACGATGGGGATAGGGCAGGCCAGGGGCGAGCCCCAGTAGGGGGTATGGGCCAGGTCGGCGCCGATGCGAGCAGCAATGGCGGGGAAATCCTGCTGCTCGAACAGCAACTTGCCCAGGTGTCCCGTCCCACGCAGCCGGGCGCGCTCGATGCCCACACCGGGCGGCGCATCGAGCTGCCAGCCCTCCGGCGCAACCAGCGTCAGCCGGATGTCCGGCTCAGCTACCCACAGTCCATTGACCAAACCACGCAGGTACTGCCCGCTGCCCGTATCAGGCCGGTTCCAGAACCAGGCGTTAAAAGCGACATGAAAGTTCACAGTTTATAGTTCACAGGTTACAGACTAAGTGATCTGTTTTCAGTGATCAGTTCAAAAGCACAAGTGGCGGACAATAGCACCTTACATGTTTACATATTTACGTTTTACATA
>JAFGMS010000074.1 GCA_016927375.1 Anaerolineae bacterium | reverse complement strand
AGATTAAGGCAATCTTCCCAACTGTATAAAGTACTTTGCGTTGCACTGCTCGACCGGATACAGATTTCCGCCGCAAAGTACTAGTACAGTTGGGCAGAAATAGTCCGGCAGTATACGACCGCAGGTCGTCGATGTCCTTCATACCCAACTGTTTAAGTGTTTCGCAGGTAACCATAACTGACGGCTTACTTATGCCGCGAAACACTAGTCACCGGTGGCACTGTTTCTGCCTGCTGCTGTATCTGGCCCAACTCGATCACTATTCAGGAAAGGCAATAAGACAATGCTAAGATCACGTCCTCTCTTCAAGATTACGCTCTCATTATTAGGTACCCTGGCCCTGCTGGCTATCATCGTCAGCGGCCAGCCGATACACCCCAGCCAGGCCGCGGGCGGCTGCCAGGTGGTCTACACACCTAACCAATGGAACACCGGCTTCACCGCCGACGTAAAAATCATCAACAACGACACAGCGGCCATTAACGGTTGGACGCTCACCTGGAGCTTTGCCAACGGCCAGCAAATTACCAGCTCATGGAACGCCACCGTCACCCAATCCGGCGCAAACGTCACCGCCGGCGCCCCGGCAGGGCACTGGAACGGCACCATTGGGGCCAACGGCGGCTCGGTTTCCTTCGGCTTCCAGGCCACCCATACCGGCGCCAATACCACCCCGACCGACTTCGTGCTCAACGGCGTTGTATGTAATGGCGGCTCAACTGCTACCGATACACCCACTGCTACCAGCACTATTCCGGCAGCAACCAACACGCCTACCCCCACCACGACAACCGGCGACCTGCCCGACCTGACTGTATCAGCGATTCAGTACGACGGTGGCACCCCGTCAGGTTGCGAAATCCCGCCCGACATGGGAACACGCGTCTACATCAGCAATATCGGCAACGCCAACGCTGAGCCCTTTGTCGTTACACTGAACAATCTCCTCTCAGCTAATGTCTCCGGGCTGGCCGCCGGTGCAGAGACATCGGTTCTGTTCGCCGGCTATAACGTCATGCAGAATACCGCCATTGTGGATCCGGATGACCTGATTAACGAGATCAGCGAGGATAACAACCAGCTCAGCGCCACCCTCCCGGTCCCAACCCCGCCGCCTACCTGCACCCCAACCGCCAGCCCACCACCTACCGGCGGCTGCCGGGTGAACTACACCACAAGCCAGTGGAATACCGGTTTCACCGCTGACGTGGAGGTCATCAATAACGGCACAGCAGCCATCAACGGTTGGACGCTCACCTGGAGCTTTGCCAACGGCCAGCAGATCACCAGCTCATGGAACGCCACCGTCGCCCAGTCCGGCGCGAACGTCACCGCCAACGATCTTGGTTGGAACGGCACCATCCGCGCCAACGGTGGTTCGGTTTCCTTTGGCTTCCAGGCTACTCACACCGGCGTCAATGCGACCCCGACTGACTTCACTCTGAATGGCATCGCGTGCAGCGGCAACGACACCCCCACGAACACACCCACACCCACTCTCACGCTACCCACTCGCACCCCCGGACCAACCCCAACCACCGGGCCGGAGCCCATCTACACCGGCAACGCCACCTACTTCGATGCGTTGGGGATGCCTTACGGCGGCTGCGGTATCACACAGTCGGCCCTGGATTCACAGCACTTCGTCGCGCTGAATGTCCAGGACACGCCCGGTGACTATTCCACCATGCTCTCGCGACCCATCGCGCCGGAATATGCTGACAAGATCGGCATGTTCAACAACGGCCTGAACTGCGGCCGCTGGGTGAGGGTCACCATCGGCGATTACTGCAACGGCATCAACGACGGCGCTCCCGGCGCGGGCTTCTGCCACGATGGCACCGGCTGGGTCAGCGATGAGTACAACGGCGCTACACTCAATATGCTGGTGGCGGACAGCTGCCAGGACGGCAACGGCTGGTGCCGCGACGATCCCTACCATCTCGATCTGGCCAAAGCCTCTCTGAACCTGTTCGAAAAGGACGGGCAGCCCATAGGAGATATGTACCCGGACAACTGGAACAACCGGCAGGTCTCCTGGCAGTTCATCGAAGCGCCCAACTATACCGGCGACATCGAGATCGGCTTTCTCAAGGATGCGCAGATCTGGTGGACGGCCATCGCCATCACCCATCTGCGGAACGGTATTCACGGCTTAGATTATTACGAGAATGGTGCCTGGGTAAGTGCCGTCATGAACGCCGATATGGGGCAAAGCTATATCATCCGGCCCACAACCGCGGGCGGCAGCACCTATCGTATCCGCGTATACGACGTCAACGACCAGCTGATCAACAGCGGCCGCATCTACAACTTCTCGTTTCCGACCAGCTGCGGCTCACAGTGCTCTTCAGAATTCACTCCGGTAACCTATACCGTGGAGTGATTCGCAGCCACATGATACATGCTGCCTCATCGATGCAAAAGAAGCGTCGATGAGGCAGTCCTCCGAACTGCTCTGACCAGGAAACTTTCGACGCCGGTTACGGATATTCGTCCGTAACCGGCGTCAAGCGAGCCCTCATCCCTCCCACTTTTTGAACCGCATCCTCATATACTGTAAAGTATTGGCCAATCTACATACTGAAAGGTACTCCCATGATTTACTTCGGTGCTGCTTATTATCCTGAGCATTGGCCGGAAGAGCGCTGGCCGGAAGACATCCGTCTGATGAAAGAGGCCGGAGCCACCGTCACCCGGCTGGCCGAATTCGCCTGGGCTACCATGGAGCCGGTTGAAGGCCAGCTCGATTTCGACTGGCTCGACCGGGCCATCGACCTGCTGGTGGAGAACGACATCGACATCGTGCTGGGGACGCCGACCGCCACGCCGCCAGCCTGGCTGACGCAAAAGTATCCACACACACTGGCCATGGACGAGTATGGGAGACCTGCCCAACATGGACTGCGCTGCCACTACTGCGTCAACTCGCCGGAATACCATACGCTCAGCCGCCAGATTGCCGGAGCGATGGCACAGCGTTATGGGCAGCACCCGCGCGTCATCGGCTGGCAGATCGACAACGAGTTCAACCGCATCTGCTACTGCCCGCGCTGCCAGGCCCGCTTCCGCCGGTTCCTCAAGGAGCACTACCAGACCCTCGATGAGCTCAACACACGCTGGTCGACTGCTTACTGGAGCCAGAAATACACAGATTGGGAGCAGATCCCCTTCCCAAGCCCCACCAGTGGTCATAACCCCGGCCTGCTCCTCGAGCTCAGGCGCTTTGTCTCTGACAGTTACCGCCGCTTCCAGGCCGTCCAGATCGAGGCGCTGCGCCCGCATTTACGCGACGGCGCCTGGATCACCCACAACTACATGGGCTGGTTCGATGCCTTCGACCACTACACGCTTGCAGAGGATCTGGATATGGCTTCATGGGACTGCTACGTCCGCACCGGGCATCACGACAGGACAACTCAGGCTGTCGTTCACGACCTGACACGTGGCTTTAAGCGCAAGAACTTCTGGCTGATGGAGACCCAGCCGGGCCACGTGAACTGGGCGTCGATCAATAACATGCTCAACAAAGGAGAGGCACGTGTCCTGGCCTGGCAGGCTATTGGGCATGGAGCGGACGCCGTGCTTTACTGGCAGTGGCGCTCGGCCTATGGCGGCCAGGAGCAGTATCACGGCACCCTTATCGATCAATCGGGGCGGCCGCGCCCCTTCTACGAAGAAGCTCAACAACTCGGGAAAGACCTTGCAGCCGTGGCCGATCTGCTTGGCGGCACAGAGCCGGCGGCCCAGGTCGCCATCCTCAACGACTACGAAAGCCGCTGGTCGATGTCCTGGCAGCGCCAGCACCGTGACTTCGATTATGTAACCCACCTTCTCAATTACTATCGCCCTATTGCCGAGCGCAATGTTCCCATCGATGTGATATCCGCTGATGCATCCCTGGACGGCTACCGCCTGATCATCGCCCCTGTCCTGCTCATCATGGACGAGAAGCGCGCCCAGGCTCTGGCTGACTTCGTCAAAGCGGGCGGCCATCTCATCCTGACCGTGCGCTGCGGGATGAAGGATCGGGCCAATGCGCTGCTGTCCGCCCGCCAGCCTGGGCCAATCCTCGCCGGCATCGCAGGCGTCGAGGTGGCAGACTATAACATCCTGGACGAGCCTGTCCCGGTCGGGGGTGGCTGGCTTACAGGGCAGTCGCACCAGTGGGCCGAGCGGCTCAATGTCCTGGATGAGGATGTTTCTGTCATCGCCCGGTTCGGAAAGAGCAACGGTTGGCTGGATGATCAGCCGGCCATCACAGTGAGCAGCGGGCACAATGGGCTGCTATACTATGTTGGAGCCTATCTCGACGAAGAGGCCCAGGATGTCTTCATCGACCATGTTCTGAAGACTGCAAAGCTCAAACCGCCCTTCGATACGCCGGCGGGCGTCGAGATCTGCCCACGTACAAACGCCGAGGGCAAAACCGCCTACATCCTCATCAATCACGAGCGTGATCGCAAGGTTGTATCCCTGCCCTGGAAGGCACAAGAGCATCTCGGCAAGCAGACCATCGACGGGACACTGGATCTGGACGCTTACGGGATCGCGGTAGTAACGAAGGCAAACTGATAAGTGGTACGTAACGAGTAATAAGCATCAGCTATCTGTTGTAGCTCACGGCGCATCACTTGTTACTCGTCGATCACATCGAGGTTGCTGTCAAAGAGAACACAGAACTATGGAAGCTAACTCGGCACAAAGTAAGCAAGGTAGAGCGATTCCGACTCTTGGCTGCTTTGTCCCTAGCCTCAGAAACTACTACAAGGTAATCTGGAACGGGATGGCACAGGTTGCCGAAGAATGCAATGCTCGTTTGATTTGCTTCGTTGGTGGTGAGCTGAACTCGCGGACCGGTATTCATCAGCACTGGAGTGTCATCTATGATCTGGCAAGTTCCGTCAGCCTTGATGGGCTGATCGTGCCTTCCGCCGGCTTGCAAAACTTTGTTACCGTCGAGGAGATGGCTCAATTCTGCGCCCGGTACGATCCGCTTCCTATGGTCAGTATCGCCCAAGAGTTGGAGGGTATTCCCAGCATTACTATTGATAACCACGTCGGGCTTTGTGAGATAATGAAGCATCTCATCGAAGCGCACCATTGTCAGCGAATCGCCTTTATTCGCGGGCCGGAAAACAATCCGGAAGCTGAGATCCGCTACCACGCCTACATCGAGTCTCTTGAGAAACATAACATTACTTTTGATCCCGATCTGGTCGCGCTGGGGAATTTCAACAGCGAAAGTGGGACTGAGGCTGTCAGGCTGTTCCTGGATCGGCGTAAAGCGAGCTTTGATGCTGTCGTTGCCAGCAATGATAGTATGGCGTTTGGCGTATGGCAGGAGCTCACCAATCGTGGTTTCAACGTGCCGGAAGATGTGGCAATCGCCGGATTCGACGACGTGCCAGAAGCGAAAGCCTTTATTGCTACACCGCTCACCACGGTCCGGCAGCCTCTTGTCGAACAAGGACAACAGGCAGCTCGGATGTTGCTGGAACATCTGCGTCACGGCACGCCGCTAGACAATCTTACCCTGAAGACCAGGCTCGTTGTTCGTGAATCGTGCGGCTGTTCACCCTTTGTCGTATCCGGCCCAGCTTCACCACCCTCCCGCGCACCCACCGACATTTCAAAAAGCGCCCTCGCCCGGCAGCGGGAAACAACACTGGCAGAGATGCAAAAGGCGCTGTGCCCCTATTTTCCGCGGGTAACCCCACACTCCATCGAACAACTGGTGGACGCCTTTTTCGATGAGCTTCAGGGAAAGCCGGATGCCCAATTCCTGCAGCGCTTCAGCCATGTACTGCGAACAGGCTCAATGCAGCTCAGCCGTGAAGCGACCGAAAGTGAGGACATGGCCAGGTGGCAGGAGGCGCTGTCCATCTTGCGCGAGCAAGCGCAGCTCTATACGCGGCCTGACGCCGCTATGCGGATAGAAGATATACTACACCAGGGACGCATCCTGATCGCCGATGTAGTTGAACGCATCCACGCCAATCAGCTAGGTCGTACTGAAGTTAATACGATGATACGGTTTGATGTTATCCGAGATCTCAGTATAGAGCCGGATATCCGAAGCGTGGTCGATAGCCTGGCTCAGAACCTGCCCAGACTCGGCGTCCATACCTGTTTTCTTGCACTGTACGAGGGAACGCCTATCCCGCCGCCGGTATCCAGACTCATTATGGCCTACGACAACGGGCAAAAGCTTGAATTGGAGCCTGGCGGGCGGCTTTTTCCCACCCTGCAGGTGATCCCTCCTGACTTATTGCCGGACAACAAACCGCCTTTTCTGATGATCCATCCGTTAGGATTGCACAGCTCGCAATTCGGATTTATTGTGATGGATATAGACATTGAACGCCAGACGATACCTGCAGGCATCTACGAAGAGTTCTCGGACCAGATTGGGGCAGCGCTATATAGAGCGCTCCTGCTGCAGCAGATCGAACAATCTAACAAAGACCTCCAGCAGCGCGCGGCCGAGCTGGCGGAAGCCAACACCCAGCTGGAGCAGTTCGCCTACATCGCCTCGCATGACCTGCAGGAGCCTTTGCGCATGGTCACCAGCTACCTGAACCTGCTGGAAAGACGCTATCGGGATAGGCTGGACACCGATGCCCAGGAGTTCATCGCCTATGCGGTTGATGGGGCCATGCGGATGAAACGGTTGATCAATGATCTGCTAACCTATTCACGCGTGGCAACTCACAACCGGCCAAACGAAGCAACCGATTGTGATCTCCTACTTACTCAAGCACTTTCCAACCTCGAAGTGGCTATCAAAGAGAATAACGCCCTGATTTCCCATGACCCCCTCCCAACCGTGCTTACTGACGGCACGCAGCTGATGGGGGTCTTCCAGAACCTGATTGGGAACGCCATCAAATTCCACGCCGACAGGCAGCCCCAGATTCATATCTCGGCTCAGCAAGCAGGAGATGAATGGCTTTTTTCTGTCCGCGACAATGGAATTGGCATCGCCCCAGAGCATACCGAGCAGATATTCGCCATTTTCAACCGCCTGCACCCACGGGACAAATACCCAGGTACAGGCATCGGTTTGGCGATCTGCAAGAAGGTGGTGGAACGCCATGGAGGACGCATCTGGGTCGAGTCCCAGCCTGGTGAGGGAGCAACTTTCTTCTTCACCCTCCCTAATACAGAGATGAATGGCAAACCTTAAAAATCCCTGCCCACTACCAGAGTTGGAGACTTCCTTGAAACAGGATGAGGGAGAAATGCTCACACACGGAGGTTCGAGAGAATCATGTCAAGATTACCTGTAAAGCCGAAAAAAAACATAACTACCTCCCGGCGCTGCATGTTTCTGATGCTGTTAGGACTGCTGGCGCTCAGCTGCGCCGGCCAGGCTGTTACCACCGCGCCGCAGACAGCCGGGCAGGCGCCCCTTGAGCCAACCCTGATTGCAACAGCCTCACCCACCGAGTCTCCTTCGCCCACGCCCTCGCCCACCCCCTCCCCCACCCCAATCGTGCCGGGCGCGGAGATCCCCCTGAGCGATATCGCCTACCGCCTCCCGCTCACCGTCCGCCACGTGACAACCGGCAGCGCCATCCTGTTCTTCGAGCTGGCAGCGCCCGCGGCGGGCCGCGTGTTCGTCCGTCCCACCGATGCTAACGCACAGACCATCGACGTGCCACTCGACCCTTCACAGGTCCGACACCTGTTGACCGTCGATGGGCTGGAGCCCGGCATACACTACGAGGTGACGGTAGCGCTTGAGCCCACCCAGGGCGATTACCATCAGCCGCATTTCCTGTCACGTGCCTGGGGACCGGTCGGCTTCCAAACGGCGACTGAAAGCGGAACGCTCCGCTTTGGCGTGCTCAGCGACGCCAGTTTCGGCGACGCGGCTACCACTGCATTGATCGAGGTCATGGCCGGCGCCAACCTGGATTTCGTCTTGCACGCAGGCGATGTCGTCGACGAGACCGAACAAGGGGTCGACCCATTCGGCTCCTATGCCCGCAAGTATTACACGCCCTTCGAACCGCTCCTCAAGCAAATGCCGGTCTACACGGCTATCGGTAACCATGACTATGACGCCGATATCCGCTGGCAGGATAGACCCTTTTACTACTACGCCTTTCCCGCTTTCCCCGACCCACACTTCCCCGGGCAGGAAAGCAGGGTAAACAACCAATACTATGCCTTTGTCTACCAGGATGTCCGGTTCATCGTGCTCGATACACAGGTGTTCTTTGGTGAAGCCGGCCGCCAGGAACAGGAGGAATGGCTGGCCGGCCAATTGGCCGACCGGAGCTACAAGGCTACCATACCGGTTTTCCACGTGGCGGCTTACAGCAGCAGCTCGGTGCACATCGGCGAGGACCTGCCGGTGAGATATTCGTGGGCGCCCCTGTTCGAAGAAGCAGCGGTTCCACTGGTCTTTTCCGGGCACTTCCATCACTACGAGCGGCTGCTCAGCAACGACGTCACCTACATCACCTCCGGCGGCGGCTCATCGATACTCTACGCTCCCGGCGATCCCCTGCCCGAGAGCATCGCCCTTGCCAGAAAGACACACTACGTGCTGGTTGAGATCGATGGAGGGCGGCTCACGCTGTCGGCCATTGCGCTGGACGGTGAGGTTATTGACAGTTGTGTGATTGAGTGATGGGGTGGCTGAGGACTGGAAGGCAGTAAGGGCCTGCCCTCGCCTGTTGAGAAGCGGGACAGGCCAGTCTCTTATTCGTCATGTGGCTGAAGCTTCAGCGCCACAGAATTGATGCAGTAACGCAAACCGGTCTTGTCTTGCGGACCATCCTCAAAGACATGGCCCAGGTGGGCGTCGCAGCGAGCACAGCGCACTTCTGTGCGTCGCATTGACAAACTGTGGTCTTCTACCAGTTCGACGTTGCCCTGCTTGACGACATCCCAGAAGCTGGGCCAGCCTGTGCCAGACTCAAACTTGGTATCCGACGAAAATAGTGGCTGACCGCAAGCGACGCAGCAGTAGGTGCCATCCTCGTGACTGGTCACATACTCCCCCGAAAACGGACGTTCGGTCCCGTGCTCGCGTACAATACGATACTGCTCAGGAGTGAGTTGCTCTCGCCACTCGCTCTCGCTCTTGTGGATTTTCTCGACCATTGGAAGTGAGTCTCCTTTCACTTAATAGAGCGAGTCTGAGGCACAATCCTTACCTTACATCTAAAGGTGAATAGGTAAAGCATGATGATTGGCTATGTGGCACAAGGAGCGCCCCGACGATCTCATTGTGCAGCAGGCCCCGGCGCCGGCTTCCCTTGAAAGTAGGCATGAGGCATGAGGGATGAGTTAGAGCCTCTGACACATCAAACCTGATAATAGCCACCGTAGTCTGACAAATCCAGATCAACATACCGTCCCCAATCATGTCATTCCTACGAAGACGGGAATCCACCGACCGCAATCGCCCGCAAGTTGCTGCTGTTTTCATTGCCTTGTTATGAGATCCTTCATGGTTGGCTTACCGGATCGGATGGCGATCCTACCTCAGTGGGATCCGGGCCCGACCTGCACAGAAACCAGACAAAGCGTCATAGGCCAGCCGGCCGATCCTCACCCTGATCATCCACTGACCGAAAGTTATCCCTATTCCAGGCTTGCTGACGCATCTACGACACAGACGATATCCCCTACCGGCCAGGCAAAACGAAACGGGTGTGTTTCATTTGAGTTGGGCGTAAACGTCCCGGTCCCAGATCGATTTGTATCTATTCCCGTCAAGAATGCAATCTGCCCGATTTCTTATAAGTGACTTCTTGGTT
>JAFGMS010000073.1 GCA_016927375.1 Anaerolineae bacterium | reverse complement strand
TCCACCTACACACCCAGCAATCCCCTGCCCAATGGGGCCTACTACTGGCGCGTTCGTACCAATGACGGCATGGGCACCTGGGGCGACCACAGCCCGGTCTGGACATTCACTATCAATGGAAAACTGCCACTGTCTCCCACTCTACTCACCCCAGCAAACAAATCAACCATATCTGATTCCACACCCACCTTCGACTGGAAGAATGTGCCAAATGCCGACCACTATCGCATTCAAATCGATGACAACGCTGATTTCTCCAGCCCCGCTGCTGACTCCCAGCCCACCAACTCCACCTACACGCCCAGAAAACCGCTGCCCGATGGCAGGTACTATTGGCGCGTTCGCACTGCCGACAGCATGGGCAACTGGAGCAACTACAGCCCAGCCTGGACACTGATCGTCGAGGATGGGGCATCATCGCCACCTACTCCGACACCAACGGCATCAGCTGCTACAGCACCATCAGAAACACCGCGAATACCACCATCGTTGTTACAATCGTCATCATCATCAGAATCAACCCCCACGCCGACACTAACTGCCAAGACCGTCTATCTGACCTTTGATGATGGGCCTGACCCATTTTACACACCTCAACTCATAACCTATCTCCAACGGCAAGATATCCAGGCGACGTTTTTCATCAACGGGACTGACCGCGGCAGCTCATGGGGCGGCATTTACTTTACCTGCTCCCCAGGACCTGATGACCTCGTATCTATTGAATCACTAAGCGGGGAAAAAGTCGTGACCTTGATGGATAGCATGGGCTTCGAGATAGGCCTGCATGGCTGGTATCCCGGCAGTATCGCTCACCCAGAAGATTTCTGGCACAGTGACGAATTCGATATCCAAACCAACATAGTCCAGCAGGAACAGGCGCTCGCCAGCCTGGGTATTAGTTTCGACCGGCTGCTTCGAGCACCAGGCGGGGCTTTCCCCTCCTCGCCCTTCCCTGAATATCGAGACTGGTACTATTATGGTTGGGACATCGATGCCAAAGATACTTATGGTGCCTCGCCCCAAACCATCATCGACAACGTGATCGGCAAACTAGCAGACAAGCCGGACTACCCGATTATCCTACTGCATGCCGGTAGACCCAACACGCTCCAGGCCATCGCCAATTCCGATTACGATCTGATCGGGGAGATTAAAGCATTGGGATACGAGTTTGGCCTGCTGCCACGTCCCATCGATCACACCGGCTACCCGCCTAACGGCCGCATATACACACTGGCTCCATAGGATAAGCACTATGAGACTTCCACCACGTTCCTCGGTCATGATATTGATATCCATCGGCCTGCTGATTGTGCTAATCAGCACTTACACAATACTGGCCAAGGCAGGCTTTCAACACACCGAGCCGGCCAGCGCACTCAGGCTGGCAGAGCAAGAGTGGGAAGCAGGATGTCGGGGGCAATCACTGAAGGGTTATATTCGAGCATCGACTATGGCTGTTGATGCCGGGGCACGTTGGACAATCGCCCATTTCTACGTCAAGCGGATGACATCCAACACATCAGCAGGAAGATTGGACAAAGCCTTAGCCAACTGCAGCCAGGCGGCTGCACTCCTGCATAACTATGATGACGAGGGCAGCCTGAGCTATGAATGCTTTGCCCTGGAGGCTGAAATCAAGAGGCAAGACGAGATGGAATGATGAGTATTGGGTGGACGCTCAAACAATAAATTGTGGCTCAATGTGGAAAAGTGGGGACTGCCCCAGACCCTAAGGGTTTTGAAAACCCTTAGGGTCTTCTGAGGATCGCGAACGAGTCCGGGGAGGATCATAAACGAGTCTAAACACGATCACAAACAAGACTAGAAGCGTTTGGGAACTCGTTCCCGGGTTGCTCGGTACTCAGCACTTGCCACTTCGGTGACACAGCTTGGCAACTTGGATGTAGGCCGGGTCAAAAAAGGAAATTCCTATAAGATCAAGTTATTGTGTGATTGACGGCTGAATGATTGACGATTAAAAAAACAGATTGTTGCGACGACCAGTCAATTATCCAATCGTTACCTGTCTTGTTGTCCGGCACACACGGCTTCTATGTGGCCTGTCATTCCCGCTTTCGCGGGAATCCACTCGTGCACAAGCGACCGCCACTTGCAAAAGGAAATTCCTATAGGGTCAAGTTGACGAATTTATACGTAAATCTAGGAGGATGGAAGGAGGATGCTCGGACGACGCTTAGATGCCTCCCCGGATAGCACATAGTCAGAGTTTGTATGGAGCGCATCTTAAGTTATTGTGTGATTGACGATTGAAAAGCAGATTGTTGCAACGACCAGGCAATTATCCAATCGTCACCTGTCTTGTTCCCAGCTGCCAGGCTGCCTGTCATTCCCGCTTTCGCGAGAATGACAGCGCCGAGAAGGGGTAAGACACCGAATATGACGCGTTTTGCAAATAACTTGGCTCATTTCACATAACGGTAAACCATCCCAAACAATCTCTAAAGGCTTGCTCAATTTGTCTTCAAACCCGGATGAAGCTATGTCCTCAAGCAGGATCACGCATCTGCCTATGTCAAAACCTGGAACTGGCCCTGCTTTTTCGCGTCGAGCCACATCTTTCAAAGATACAATGATTGCCCCAACCTGTCCCGCTCTTTTCTAGCAAAACCGCTAAAGTAACCCTGTAAGACAATCCGTAGCCGTGACGGTCGGATTGAAATCCGACCTACGATACCTGCCCAGATATGCCGGCTATCACAGCCAATTCTATGAGCGTCAGGATAGGCATCGGCAACAGGGCGACTTTAGCTGTCATGCCTTTTTTAGTTATACCAGTAGGGGCGCTTTACTGTGCGAAAGCCAGGCTAGAGCCTCTCCCTGAGAAAACGCTGAATGTGCTCGGCCAGCATGTGAGGCTTCTGGATGGGGACATCGTGGATGGTGTCCTCCAGCCAGGTGACTTCTACGTCAGCGATAAGCTCCTCGGCCTGCGCCGCGCCCTGCTCCTTGAGCGCCAGGCGGGCCGGGTCGTCCTTCTCCTTCCAGCGCACGGGGAGGATCAGGGTCGGGCACGCCACCTTTTCAAATTGCTCAGCGACTCGCTGCTCCCACATCGAGCGTAAAATCTGCTCATGGTTGGCCAGTGGCAGCCGCGGATGAATGCGGTTTTCCGTATCGATCTCGAAGTTTGATAGGATAGCAGCCTCGACCGCAGGGGTAAGCAAGCCCTGCGGGGTGCGCTCAATGATGCGTACCCGGAACTCTTCTACCGGTATACCGTCCAGCTTAGGCGGGCTGAGACGTTCCAGAGTCTGTGCCCATGACATCTGTTTGCCCATATCAACCAGGCCGCCATCCACCATCACCAGGCCGCCCAGGAAATCGGCCCGGTTGGCTGCGATCCATAATCCGAGCATCGCTCCCCAGCTGTGACCGACGATCACTGGGTGTTTCATCTTGAGCGCTTCGAGAATGCCAACCACATCTCCAGCGATGGTCTTGAACTCATAACCACCCTCTGGTTTGTCGCTCTGGCCATGCCCACGCATGTCAGGCGCAATCACTTTGGCATCTTCCACCAAAAGTGGCGCGACCAGGTCCCAGATATGGCTGGTGCTGGCCAAACCATGCAGTAGCAGGAGCGGCCAACCCCGCCCACCCCAATCTCGATAGTGAAAACGCAAATCGTTAACCGTCAGGGTCTTATCAATGGCATAATGCGAGGCCATCCGGTTTGCCTCCCTGGCGTGCTGGTGGAGCGTTCAGCAAACAGAAGTCAGCTTCTTGAGGGGCTGATAACTGATTACCGATAGCTTATGGTATGAATTCCGCTAGAAATGAGTATATAACGGTTTGTGTGTTTGCAAAACTGGGATGATACAATTATGTTGGCTGGGGTGTGGTAGGCAGCAAAAAAACAGAGAGTGAAAAGAAACGCCAACAGTTGGAATGGTTTACGATATTGTGGTACGAGATGGCGTTATTGTATCTCTTAAGAATTGTGGGTCCACGCGGAATAGTGGGGAAAAACGTTCATGGGAAAACCCTGCTGTGGCCATAAGTGATGCGTAAAAGGTAAATATGTAAAACGTCATGCTTGCTCACCTGCTGATGAGTAGTTTCCTCACAACAGGCTTGTGCCGGAAACGGCTGTGTCTGGCCAT
>JAFGMS010000006.1 GCA_016927375.1 Anaerolineae bacterium | reverse complement strand
TCGAGACGCAGATTGCATTCTCGCCGCTGCCCCCCCGATTGGCGCGGGCCTGCATCATCCTCTGCGTGGCAACAGCATTGGTACCAAAAGCAATGATCTCTACATCAATAGACAGTTCCTGCCTTAGTTGTGTGACAATCTGCTCACCGATCCCGCCGCCCATTCCATCTAATACACCGATAATCATAGGTTGCTCTTCTCCGGAAACTGTGCGGGATTTCCCGCCAGGGTTTTTCCATGCTACAACTGTAAGCATCACGGGAAAAAACAGCCGCATAACGTCCTGTGGAAAATAGTACCGCACTGGGGTCTGAGTGCCGAGTCGGTGGTTTCAAGATAGAAAAGTGTGCTTTTAGCAAACTTTTGAGTGTCAGCAATCCCTATTTATTTATGCAGAAGGAGAACCGCCATGGCCGATACATCCGGCATTGATTTTGTTTTGAAGACCCGCTTACCCCATTCAGAGATATCCGATCAGGCCCAGGGGCGGCCACAGCCCCCATTGGAGCTTCCGCACGATCCAACGCAGTCCCTGATCGATTTGCCGTTCCCTGACAAGATCACCGTACCAAAACAGGATCTGCGCGATGCCATTGAGGGCCGGCATACCGTGCGCCATTATATAGACGAGCCGCTCACACTGGATGAGCTATCTTATTTGTTGTGGTGCACACAGGGTGTTAAGGCAATCACCGATCGCCCCGTTACCAAACGCAATGTCCCCTCAGCCGGGTCGCGCCACGCCTTCGAAACTTATTTGCTGGCGAATAACGTACAGGATTTGCAGCCCGGCCTGTATCGTTTCCTGGCGATCAAACACAAATTGACTCCCGTCGATCTGGCTGGCGATATGACCACGCGTGTCTACAAGGCCAGTCTGGTGCAAGAGCAGATTAAGACCTGCGCTGTTATGTTTATCTGGGCAGCAGTGGCCTACCGCATGACCTGGCGATACAACCAGCGTGGCTATCGCTATCTCTTCCTGGATGCCGGGCATGTGTGTCAGAATCTATGTCTCTCTGCCATATCGATTGGCTGTGGGGTGTGTGCTATCGGCGCGTTTCACGACGAGGAGATCAATGCCCTGCTTGGCCTCGATGGGGAAGAACAGTTCGTGGTTTATGGCGCAACCATAGGTAAAAGCGAGGTTTAGGGCGGAACGAGCTAACATGGGATACCATTGAGGCGTGTGTATGTTCTATCATTCCTCGAGATATCACCCATGACTAACTCCTTCCCCCTCGGCAAGCTTCCGCCGGAGATATTGGCCGCTCTGCTGTCGCGCAGCCCAGTACGCGACCCGCGCGTGATCGTCGGGCCGCGGCCCGGTGAAGATGCCGCTGTTCTCGATATCGGCTCTCAATACCTGATTGCCAAAACCGACCCCATCACGTTTGTAAGCGATGAGATCGGCTGGTATGTTGTACACGTCAACGCCAACGACATCGCCGCGATGGGCGGCACGCCGGCCTGGTTTTTGGCGACGCTGCTGCTTCCCAAGGACCTGACCACCCCGGAGCTGGTCGATACCATCTTTGAGCAAATCGGCTCTGCCTGCACATCGCTGGACATTAGCCTTGTCGGCGGGCACAGCGAGATCACCTATGGTCTCAACCGGCCCATCGTCGTTGGGGTTATGCTGGGGCTGGTTGAGAAGGATGGCCTGATCACAACGGCAGGCGCGCAGGTGGGCGATACGCTGATCGTCACCAAGGGTGTGCCTGTCGAGGCAACTGCCATCATCGCCCGCGAGCGCGGCGAAGCTCTACAGGATAAATTCCCGGCAGAATTTCTTACGCACTGCGCCGGCTATCTCCATACGCCGGGGATCAGTGTGTTGGGTGATGCAGCCATCGCCACCAGCGCCGGGCGGGTTCATGCCATGCATGACCCCACCGAGGGCGGCCTGGCGACAGGATTATGGGAACTGGCCGATGCATCCGGGCACCGCCTGGTTGTCGATCCGTCAGCCGCTATTCTGGACGATGGGCGCAAGCTGTGCGAGGCTGCCGGGCTCGATCCGTTGGGAGCTATCGCCAGCGGGGCACTGTTGATCGCCGCCCATCCTGACGATGCCAAAGAGATCATGGCGGCCTTACAAGCCAAGGGGATCAGTGCCTATGCCATTGGCCACATCGAGGCCGGTTCCTCATCGGTAGTCAATGTGCGGGAGGGCAATCAACTGCTTCCTCGTCCCCCTCGTGACGAGATCGCCAGGTTGTTTGAGTAACGACACAACCGCCCAGACCCCAGTTGAGAGGCTCCAACCAACAGGCACCTCCCCTACAATTGCAAGATAAGGGGCAGGTTTGCTCATAGGCCGGAGTGCTAGTATGATGAAGCTTGAATAAGTGGGATACTTGAGAACTCAAGTCCAGGCGCAAAGCTTACCCCACAACAAAGAGATAAAAACGGTCGTTACCGATCTCCGACAACTGATCACTGATAACTATTTTTCAGGGGGAGTTTGCCATGACCTTCCGACGCGTGAGCCTTATTCTCGTCCTTCTGGCGATTGTCCTCAGCAGCGTCGCCGTGGCCTCGGCACAAGATAGCACCCATGTTGTGCAGCCGGGCGAGACGCTTTCCGCCATTGCCAGGCAGTACGGCCTGACCGTCGAGCAGATCGCTGCAGCCAATGGGATCACCAACCCGGACAGGATCTATGCGGGGCAGGTCCTTGTCATTCCGGGTGGAAGCTCCGGAGGAAGCACCGGAGGAAATACCGCGACTTCTTCCTATACCGTTGTGGCAGGCGACACGCTCTCGCAGATCGCCCGGCGCTTTGGGACTACCGTGGCAACATTGGCGCAGCTGAATGGGCTGAGTAACGTCGACCTGCTCTTCATCGGCCAGGTCTTGGTGGTTCCCTCTCAGGGTGGGCAGCCTGCTGCCACAACGGCTCCGCCGTCCACTGAGACCCCACCGACCAGCACACCGGTCGAGACGATCACCTATACGGTCCAACAGGGTGATACACTCAGCCGGATCGCCCTGCGCTTCGATACCACCTATCAGGCCATCGCATTGCTCAACAACCTACCCAACCCCGATGTCATCTATCCGGGCCAGGTGCTTGTCATACGGGAGGGCACTGTTACGCCTACTCCGCCGCCTGCAACGACTGCTCCCCCCAGCACAACAGAGCCGGCCACCACCGAAGCTACAACGATCCCATCGCCAACCCCAACTGCGACACCAAAGCCGGAGGAGACTGGTGAGCCGGTGTTTAGCTCCCCCACGCCTATCGTCTCGCTGACGCAGGTGCCGTCAGATGCCCCTAACTTGTTCTTGAACCCAGGCCTTGAGGGCAGCGCACGCCGCGTAGGAGCCGACAACGTCAATGTCCTGACCGGATGGGAGCCGTTCTACTGCGATCAGCCCTACACAACCGACCGGTGCCGGGCCTTGCGTCTTGGTGATGGCAACATGGTCAATCTGATGATGACGCGCCCGACCTATTTGTCGACGGGTGAGTCATCGAGGGTTCACAGCGGTGCAACGGCCCAGCAGTGGGCATGCCCCTGGCAGGCCTGCCGGGGCGGCATCTACCAGACGGTGCAAACCACACCCGGCGCCTTGTGTGAAGCCGGGGCCTATGTCCAATCCTGGAGCTCGAACGAGGCGCTGAACCATACCTCCGATCTCGTCCTGCGAAGCGACCGCGAGAACGCCACCTGGTTCATCATCATCGACCTGGGTGGCGGGACTAATCTGTACGCCGGGAACAATGAGTATGTTGCTGGTGTGCAGGCCAGCCGCGGCTTTGGCTACGATGACGGCATTTACGACCAGTACAGGCTGATCAGCTACACCTTCACAGCGACCGGGAACCGGGCGACAGTGTACTTCGAGAACCTGCGTCTGTGGCCATACACTCATAACGTCAACTATCTCGATGACGCTTATCTGCGCTGCGCACAATAAGAGGCAACCGGAAGGAATGTCATCGAATGCGACTGGGGGCGGTT
>JAFGMS010000072.1 GCA_016927375.1 Anaerolineae bacterium | reverse complement strand
TTGTAGAGACGCCCGGCATTGAGGTAGCGAAGTTTGTAGCCACGCTGCTTGAGCATATCGGCGATAGGTGTCTGTTTGAAGAGACGTCCCCATTGACCAAAAGACAGCCCCTTCTTGCCTCCCATGCTCTCGAACTCTGCCTGTACCTGTTCAGCCTTATGCTTTGGGCTATGCTTGATTGCCTCCTCGTACAGATCATGGAGAAGTGCCTCAATACCGCGTGCAGATTCCATAATTGCGGCTGTGTACTGCTCGCTGTCGATCAGATCGTAGGTTTTGTAGAGTTGTTCGACGTAGTTCATGTGATCACTCCATTCCTGGCAATCTCTGTTCACGCCCAACGTCCGGCGGCGGCAGGTTATCCTGCCCGGCCAGGAAGCCTTCCAACAGTTGGCGTTCCCGATCCCCATCCGGCAGCACATTGACCAGTGCCTGAGCAACCGCCCGAAGCGCATCCTCACGGCCCATGGCGTGGGTCGTGAGGTAGTTGGCCAGTGCCATCCGATCCCCTGCCCGCCACAGCAGCGCAGCCCGATGCACCAGGTCGATCAACGGGGCATCCGCTCCGCCGCGACCGCGTTCACCGAGCCGCTCCACCTTCTCGCGCTGAAGTGGACCAAGTAGATTGACACTCTCACCAGATTGCTTAAGCAATCCCAACCGGTGGATTAGTTCGTCCACCTCTGCGCCGAGCGCCTGGGCCAGCCGCCGTGCATCGTCGAAGGGCAGCTTCTCTTTGCTGTAGCTCCAACGGTACATGACATAAAAGCGTGACGGCGCATCAACCGCGCCCATGCGGTAGCGGCCGTTCATGATCTGCCCCAGCGCGTAGTCGGCGACTGCCTCCTGGATCAGCGTGAGCAGGTCGCTGACGCTGACAACCTCACCGGATAGCTTGCGGACGGTCTTGTAACGTCCGAAGACCTCCACCGCCGGGCCGATGGCCGAGATGAAGAAATCCGCGCCCCGGATGCCCTCCGACCAGAAGAAATCCAGCCGCTCTTTGATACGGGTGCGAAGCTCGGCATGAACATCATCGTAGATACCTTCATCAGCGGCGGTACGTTTGCGACAAACGATAAAGATTGATGAAGCGAGAGCAGCAGATTCTTGGGCTCGTAACCTTCCTGGGCGTTCGGTATGCAACGGCCAGGAAGCTGTAACCACAAGCCCGGATTGAAGTAGGCTGTTGATCAGTGTTTCCCATGCTGATGTAGACTTGTGCGCAAATACCACCAGAAACACACCGTCATCGCGAATTACACGCTGGGCTTCGCCAAAAGCAGCAGTCATTTGCGTTTCATAGAACTGTTTTGCCTCATCATTGCTGGCATGTCGTTCCGGTTCCTGGATAATCTCTGCTGATTTCGGGGTTAACGGTGTAGCAAAAATATCAGGATATAGGTCGCCTATGCTCCGTTTAAGCCATACATAGAAGAAGTCAGACAAATCTGCGTATGGTACAGCATCATAATAGGGTGGGTCTGTGATAACAGAACTTATACTACCGCGTGTATGTGTTGACCGTGTTGCATCTCCCTGCCGAAGGTATGCTTCACATATCCCTGAAAGCGAACAATGCTCAATGACTCTTCCTACCCAATCTAGTGCACCTATCCAATCACCAGAACCACCACCAAATGGATTAAGTTCAGGATAATCCCAAACCATGGGAAGGGCTTGACGAGTGAAAGTATTGCCGAGAAATTCACCCGAAGGCACCCATCTACTTAGCGTAGAAATATAATCCGCGATCCGATCGACGATGATTGCCAGATATGTAGCCACCGCTCGTGTATAGTCCTCATCACCCTTCTCTTTGAGGACGCGCTCGTAAGCCTCACCCGCTTTTCCTACAAATGTGATCAGTGCCAATGCCTGTCGTGCATTAAACAGGTCACCCCAACGGACTAGACCATAGTTGTTTACCCGGAAGCCAAGCGTACCATAAGGAGGTAACGACTCTGACGGGAGCGCGTCTGGGTCTTCCACTAATCTTTTGGCCAGTAGTTCCTCAGCCTCGACAAAGAGTGTGCGATCAAAGTCACTTATGGGGCGATACCCTTTTCCGCTCTGGCCGGAGCGTTCGTAGATTGCTGCCATCGGTACAGCACCCAACCGCCCAGCGCGTCCTTCCTCTCTCAGAAAGTCACCATGCGGGGACTGCCCACACACCAGACACACTATGCTGCCGCGTACCATCGAACCGTCATCCGGCCATGTTTCTTTAGTGCCGACTTCGGCAATCTCAAAGGTAACCCGCTTGCTTGTCTCATCAATCATGGGATGGATGGCAATCCTGCGGCGGTCAGTTTTGGCCAGCCACCATTGGCGCACCATCGGCATCTCCACACCGCAAGCTGGATTGGGGCACTTGGCGGTGCGTGCCCAGATGTAGCCAACAATCGTGTTGCCCTCTAGGTCTTTATACAGGTGACCGATGTCCTTGCGGGCTTCCTCCAGCACCCAGTTTCCCCAGCGCCGCACATCCTCGGCTAGCGGGTTCACCGTGCCGCCTTTGGCCTCCAACAAGCGCATCTGGCTGGGCTCAGTGGCTAGCTCGGTGGGGTCTATCCCGCGTGAGGCATTATACTCCTCGACAGGGATCGGTTGCCCGTACTTTTGTGGGTAGACTAATGTGCACAACTCGATCAGGTAAGCTACAGGATTCAGCTCGACGCCGTGTGCCTCGCAGCCTAACCGCAGCGCTTCTAAACCAGTGCTGCCGCCGCCCATGAAGGGGTCAAGAACCTTGGGCGGCGCGTCGGGGTAGTGCTTCTTGATGAGGGCCTTAGCTTCCTCGATGCGCGGGCTGTTGCCGTGCTTGACGTGATCCCAGTCGCTGATGTCGGCGATCAGCTCGTGTAGATAGGCGCGCTCGGCATCGTCCTTCGGTGCGGGGATCAGGCTGGCGAAGATAGCGGCGCGCATGGCGGCCAGGGGTCGGCGTGCCCACCAGATGTGCAGTGTGCTGATGTGCCCATGCCGGATGCTCTTCTCGCGTGCGCTCTGCGCAGAGATAGCTTCCAGCGGCAAAGAGTCCTCGATAAGGCGGCGGTCGTGTTGCATCAAAGTAGTCCTCTGTTCTCTAGTTTCTCTCTTCTGGCGCGTATTGCGCCGGGCTGGCGCTGCAACAGCTCGGCAATCTCTCGGGTCTCACGGCCCTCTTGCACCAACCGTATCAGATGCTGCTCCTCTTCGTCGGACCAGCCCTCATACGCGCGGGGATGTTCGCTCCTGACGTCTTCAAGATTGAAGGGTTTGGCGGGCGCGTTGGCAGACGAACCTTCATCGTGCGGGTTGCCCTGTTCTGGGTTGAGTATGTCCGCAAGTACGGAATGCAGCTCCTGCCGGATCATGGCCCGCAGTTCTTGTTCCGTCATATCGCCGACACGCTTATCATCCATTGCGTCCCCCGCTGTTCGAGAGTGTCCTCATAAGGAATTGGTGGGCCGTTTTTCAGAAGGCTGGATAGAAATCAACGATGGGTCTAAAATCGGTGGTAGAAACAGCACCAGCGATAGCATCGCTGGCCCGACGCCCCTCTGGGGGCGTTTCTTTTTGTGCTGCTCGCCCGCTAAACCATTGTGGGCGCTTGTTTCCCGGCTGACACCATTTTGTTCTGGTTACAGATAGTCATCCATAACCGGCGTACCAAGAGCTGAGAACCGGAAGCTGATAGCTGAGTAGCTACGGGCTTGGCGCGAAATCGGTAATAGGCTTGATGGCTATGCCTATCTGTCCGGCAACGGCCTCTTGCCGGTTATCCGCAGTGATGAGAGGGCAATCGAGTTCCCGCACCAGGGCGAGCACCAGCACATCATAAATGGCCAGCCCGTGGCCGATGCCCAGTTTCAGCGCTTCACTCAAGAGAGGGCTCGACTCGTGTACGATGATGGGGAGGTCACACAGATTGGTAAGCGCCTTCCCGGCCACATCGGCCGACAATTGTTTGTGAAGAACCACCCGCTTCCACAACACATTCGCCGCCTCAGCCAGTGCAATGTCCACTATGTGCAGTTCCGGCGGTGTCTCGCTGAGCAGCCGGGCAATCATCTCCTTGGCGTTGGGAGTATGGTTATCTTCGATATATGCCTGTATGAGAGCACTGGTATCCACGGCATATTGCTCACTCACCGGTCGCGATCCTCTCGGAGCATCTCAACCACTGACGGATCGCCAGGTTGCCGCTTGATGAGGATGCCTTGCATCTCCTGGATGATTTCCCCAAGCGGGCGGTCGCTGTGTTGCCGGTAAGGACGTGTCCGCATCCGCATCCGCCGATCGACAACCGACTCAACCAGCGACTCAAGTTCGTGTCTTGACATATTACCTACATAATCCGCTGCCATCATGCACTCTCCTTCTTAATGTTACAGGCCGCGCAAATAGGCTTCCATCTCGTCCGCGTCGGCGTGGCCGCCGGGGCGCGCAAACTTCCCTTTGAGGCTTTCCAGATTATCGAAGGCTCCGGCAGCCTTGCGGCGCTCGAACTCGGCCACAATCTCCTCGCGCAATAGCGCGCCCCGCTCTGAGGATGAATCCTCATCTTCAGCACGCAGGTGGGCAATCAGCGCATCCCGCTCCTGCGGCGTGAGCTGCCGGGCGGCGCGCAAAATCTGGTCAAACGACATCGTGCTCATGGTCATGCTTTCTCACTCAAATTCACTTGCGTACCCCTATTATAGTTCACCCTTATCATATCAGCCGCGTTTCGATGGCTCGGTGATAGAAGCATGTCATTCCCGCGAAAGCGGGAATCCATAGGATGGCTTACTGCCACCTGACATGTTTGTGCGCACACTCATCACTTTCGCGTTGCTGTTGCTTCAGCGAAGTGGTACAATAGCCCTTTGTTGATACCCTCTTTGCCTGTACCTGTCCTGACCATTCTCCAGGCTTTCTCCAACCATCTTCCGCCCATCCTTCGCCCATCCTTCGCCCCGCGCCTGAGCGTCCCCTACAGATCCGGATATCACCCGCTATTCTGTCCCTAACCCCTAATTCCTCAACACTCATCTGGTACCGGGTGCGCCGGCTGACTTCGTCGGCAGGGATATTATGCACTGGGTCGCGCAAGATGTGTAATCGGGGCCGGGTGATGATTGCCTTCACTTTCTGGGTTTAGCAGGCGGTTGCTTCTCGCGGCTCCGTCTCGCCGTGAGCCAGAACCCGATGAGATAAGTCACCAATACAACAAACCCAACGACATTTGAGGCCAACAGTATCCATTCAACCGCACTTAGCCCCTGAGTAACCGACTGCCGGTAGTAGAAGAAGGCCGCCACTGGCAACAGACTGAACAACAGATGCAAGCCATAATTGCTGGCCGCGACTGGGATCAACATGAACCGGCGGAACCCGGTTTGGCGATGCCAGGGCTCGAAGTCCTGATCGAAGCTGCCGAAATCATGGCTTCCTCCATCCAGTTCTCGGATGATCTCCCTCATACGGGGATAGACTTTTTCCAGGAGATAGCCGGATAGCCGGTAGATGCCCTGGTGATGTTCCAGGTTTTTGAATGCCAGGGTAAAGAAGACATAAGGCAGGACAAGAAGAATGATGTACTGCTGCGTGGTCGAGATTAGGTTGATGAGCACGACGACAGCGCCCATCGCCGCAAGTGTGTAGTTGATGTTCGAGGTGAGTTTGTCCTCTTCGCCCCGGATCTCGGTCCGCATAGCATCAAACACATTCCGGAGCACATCCAGCTCACCCTTCAGAGCATCTGGTGATTGGGGCATGGTCTGTTTCTCTCCATATTCTTTATTCATTGTTGCGAGTATCCTGCCAGCCTGAGGGCGAAACACGATAGCGTGTGTGTTTGACAACCGAATCAGGGCTTAGATTATGCACCGGGTCGCGCAAGATGTGTAGTCGGGGCCGGGTGGTGGCGTTCATCACGGCGTACAGCCAGTAGCTCTCGCCCAGGTTCTCGGCGGTCAGCCACTCGCGCTCGCCCAGCTCTACCACACCAATTCCGGCACGCCCCTTGACCTCGATGTAGCGGATGTCGCCACCGGCCTCCCGGCTGATGATATCATAAGGCAGCTTTTGTTCGGAGAGGTCTTCTGCATCGCGGCCTTGATCGGTTTCGTAAGCCAACACAAAGGCAATCGCCGCGCGCTCCACCTCATCGTCTCGGCGCATCGATGTAGATCCACCCGGTCTGGGCTGCACCTCCCCGGCTGGCAAGGTGGCAGCCACTCCCAGGATGCGCGGCTCCTCCAGCGAGATGACCTGCTCGCGCTCGGCGCGTGCCAGGCGCTCGTCCTTGCGCCGGCGCAGGTCGCTGTTGCGGCGCTCCTCCTCGGTGATCTTGATGCGCATGTCCTTGCCTTGCGTCTGCTTGTGCTCGTAGCCCATCAGCAGCCCATCCGAGCGGGCAATCAGCACGTCGAAGGACTCGCGCAGGTAGCGCTCGATGATG
>JAFGMS010000071.1 GCA_016927375.1 Anaerolineae bacterium | reverse complement strand
TTTCGCCCAGACCCGCAAATCGCGTTTTGAAGCCTTGCGGCCGGTAGTCACCTAGCTATTTTGAATTCGCCAACAGTATCAGTTACGGGGCAATTTCAGCCAAGATATTTTTGCTCAAAGTCAAAATTGAATGTTGGCATCTCTGATAGGCTGCCAGGATTCCAAACATCGTCGAGCATCAATAATCTAGGTTACCCACTTAATGCGAAGGGAGAAATCACATCCTTTCCGAACTTATCCCTATAGGCAATAAGCTCCTCACGCTGAGTAGCCAGGACTTGCCAGAACTCATGGGGCATACCTTTCTCCTCTTGGTAGAGTTTTTCCATGCGGTCAAGTTTATCCAGATACTTCTGGACCCGGATGCTAAATTGCGCCTCATATTCCTCTTTAGAATATGAACGGTTATCAAAAGCATGCTCGAAGAGATCTTTCAGGTCTTGATACTTCGGAATGAGGCCGATGGGTGTGGTGATGGCATCGTAATCCCCATGTACGCGCCCCTCTGCCCATAAGACCCAAATTCTCTTATCGGTCTTTCTATTCAAATACTGACCATCTTCTCCCTTGAGAAAGTAGTTTGTTGCATATACTTTGGGCTGTTTTTTCAACTTCTTCCCGAACTTGAGATGGTTCTTCAAGTATAATGCGAGAGGAACGATGACAAAATCCATGTTGGCCATAGGGCTGGACTTGCGCTGACCGACATCTCCTAGCGTGGCAGCCGTCGTCTCCGACTCAATCGTCGCCCCGATAAACACGCCATGTTCCCAACTCAAGCTCTCCGCAATGGGAACGGTGGTATCCGAATCCCGTCCACCGTAGAAGATGCCTGCAATAGGTACACCATCAGGATTGTCGAGGTTTTCATCGACGTTATTTAACTCGCCGATTCTCAAAGTGAATCGGGCATTAGGATGTGATAGGGGAATCTCTTTGCCGGTTTTGTCCTTTTTTCCTTCGTGCCAGTCGCCAGAATGATTGTATCCCTCTAAAGGAATCTCAGTGTCATCTCCCATACCTAACCAGTAGACTTGTCCATCTCTGGTCGTTAAGATGTTGCTGAAGATCAATTCCTTTGGTTCGGTGAGCGCTTTATAGATCAGCGGATCGTCTTCAGCGTTTACATCTCGGATGATGCCGAAGACGCCCTGCTCGACGTTAACACCGCGCATCTCACCCTCGCTGCCTTCTCGAAGATAGGCGATATCATCGCCCACGATAGTGGCTCCAGGAATCATAGCCGTAGATGTCTTTCCACAGGCACTCGGATATGCCCCTGCAAAATAGGTCTTTCGGTCACCTTCTAGCGGGTAGAATGCCGAGATAAACATGTGCTCTGCCAACCAATCTTCTTGGTTCGCTTTTTGAATTGCCAGCCGTAAAGCCAGCTTTTTACAAGCCAGGGAATTGCCCCCATATTGGTTATTGACAGATAGAACACAATTTCCCAAAGGATCAATATAAATCCGGCGCTTGTCGATATTGACCGTCGTGTGCTGGCTGCTTAGCTCACCCGCACTGTGCCAGAAATAGAAGAAGTTGTTCTTATCCTTCAACCGCTTGAATTCTTCATATCCCTGGCGGTACAAGATGTCTTCGCTATGCGCGACGTAATACGAGTCCGTAATTTGGAGTGCGTGAATAGAGAAGCGAGAATTTTTCGGACCCAGGCAAAAGAACCGAACAATCATGTCTTTCCCCTGCATCGCGCCATCCATGAATTCAAAGATTTCTTTGAGGCCCGACTCTCTCTCTATTACATTTAATCCCCTGCTGAGCTCCTGTCCGGCAGGAAGCAGTGTTGCGGTGTGTGCCTTGTCCCGGGCTTGGTCAAAGTATCCGTCGTAATGGACCGTATGCCCTTCCTGTGCCAACTCCCGCTCTTCCCCACGGTCAATAGCGAACTGTCTCACTTTGGCAACATCTTCCGGGGTATCATCAAATACCATGACCGTCTTGGGTTTCATCAAACTGGCAGCCTCTTGGACAATTCTCCAGACGTTCGGATTTTCCAGAGCATCCAGTTTAGCTTTGTCAGAATCAGAGATGTGATATGTGCTCATATCATTTACCTTTCAGAGAATTGGGATTACCACTATAAACAATGCCAGTATTTTGGCTTTTATTTCTAGATGTCATAGTTCAACGTGTTTTTAAGAATACCCAACAGATAGCTGTTTGGAAGTTTGGCTTCGTTCGATTTGATACTATAGGAAATTCCTTTTTTGTGCGCACGAGCAAATGAGAAGCAACATTTTAGTAAAGGGGAGTTTGGGGTAAAGAGCACGGATTAAAATCTGCAACATACAGGTTACGGATGAACATCGGCGGATGGATGCCCATCCGTAACCAGCGCAGGCGGGAGGAGGTTGTACTGCTCCCCAATACCCAAACCCTGACCCCTAACCCCCGTTTTTTAACTTGATCCTATAGGAAATTCCTTTTTTGTGCGCATGAGCAGACATTTGAGAAGTAACATTTTTAGTAACTACTCAGCTCTTAGCTTTCAAGCTTCGATCTGCGACTTGTAAACTCAGACTGGAAACTCGTCAAGTCTCACGTTTTACACATTCACCTACTTACCTTTTACGCATCACTCATAACTACATTAGAGAGCACCAAGTAGCTGAGTAGTAACCATTTTTAGAAAGGGGAGTTGGGGTAAAGAGCACGGATTAAAATCCGCAAAATACGGGTTACGGATGAATATCAACGGATAGATACCCATCCGTAACCATCGCAGGCAGGAGGAGGTTGTGCTGTTCCCCAATCTCCACCCCCTGATCCCCAATCCCCGTTTTTTAACTTGATGAATGTGCCTGTCTGTACTGTCTCATCGCATAGAGCATTGTATTCAGCCTGCGAGCCGTCACACCAACGAACTGGTCAGGTTTGCAGAGTTATACCATCTCCTTTAATCCAGGCGAGTGCTTTCTCGTTCTGAACGTCATCTGGTGAGTTAATTTGTGTCATGGCTGGTAACTAATCAGCTCTTAGCCTTTAGCTTTTCAGGCTTCCAGCTGCAACTTGTGACTCAGGTTGCGAACTCGTCATGTCTCATGTTTTACCTGTTTACCCATTTACCCCTATTGATGACAAGTTAAGCAATTGAACGTCCTGTCAAGGGCCAATCGGAGGCCGGGAAGTCCTACAAACAAGTCGAAAAGTTTCCTGGCTTAACGAGAGAGTTTGTTGGCTTAACAAAAAATCTTGCTCCCCTACCAGTCAACTGACCTTTACCCAGGACTAGGCCATCAACACAAAGGTTGTTGACGAAGCACAAAATGTCTTAACTTGTCACCAATACATTTACCCCTTATATGTCACTCATAGATACAGTTGAGAGCGCCAGATAGCTGAGTGGTTACCATGGTTGTTCCTCTGCTCATCCCTTTTTTGAGACAAAGTGGGATTGTTATGTAACCTTTCGACAAGCACACCAATAATCCGGAATAGTAACCGACAGGTAATAGAAGAAGGCCGCCTATCGAGAATGTCGACCGATGGGCGTACCCGCCTTATCAGAGTCACGTCGATGCAAACTCCTGCGCTTGATAGATCGCAGATCTGGGGAAACCAACCCTGTTTGCAGAGCTCAGTTTGAGCCTCAAGTCCGTTCTTGGCCTGGGCTGCAACCTTGTTCCCCTGGGTCTTCTCTGGCAAACAAGAGGGCCTATTCTTTTACAGGTACTTGTGAACTAATTTGCAGGAGTATAGTAGAAAAACGGTCAATATTCAACAAATCTTTGTGGTAAACCACTAAATGGGTCTCTATCAACATATCAATCGATGCCGATCAAGTATCCTACGAATGGTTACGAGGTTACTCAATCCCCAGCAGTTCCACCTCAAAATGGAGGGTGGCATTGGGTGGAATGACTCCACTTGCACCTTGCGCACCGTATGCCAGACCTGGCGGGATAATCAGTTTGGCTTTGCCACCAACCTTCATCAGGGCAACACCCTCATCCCATCCCTGGATGACCTCTCCCATTCCCATACGAAAGGAGAATGGCGTCCCACGGTCGCGAGAGCTGTCGAACTGGCGCCCGTCAGGGAATGTGCCGGTGTAGTGGACTTGTACTGTATCCCCTCGACGAGGAGTTGCCCCAGTGCCTGTTTGCAAATCGATATATTCGAGCCCGCTTGAAGTGATCATGACTGTCCTTTCTTTGAATGGCCTTCATGGTGTTAATCTAAGGATATCTGCCTGTTGTTAACTGCTCTTGGGGGGCAAGCCCACCCGCGATTTGTCTGTGGTGAAGGTCAGGCGTATGCCGTCGCCCAGGGCCACCTCATCGCCGTTGTTTAGAGACTCGGGCCGCCGCACGCGGTTGCCGTTCAGCCAGGTGCCGGTAGTACTGCCGAGATCGTAGATGAGGAATTGGCCGTCTTCCTCCACAACTTTGGCGTGAAGCCGGCTGATGGCTTTGTCGTCCAGGCTGATGTCGCTTTCTTCGTACCGGCCGATGATGGTGTCACCTTTATACAGCTGGAAAGAATAGCCGGTGCCGGTGATCAACCAGGCTTTGACGGTCTTCCGGCCGGATTTTGCTTCGCCCCTTGTCTCACCAGGCATGATTGAGGATTCGTGTCCTGGCATACCTGGCAGAGTCTGACGAGCGCAGATCGGGCAGAGACCCTTTGCCTTGAGATAAGGGGGATGTCCTCGGGTGCAGCCTGCCATTCCCCAGAATCTGGCTGTATAGCCGAGGGCAATGATGGCCGGGATTAGGCCTGCAAGTACACCGGAGCCTACAATCAGCAGGCTGGCTCCTCGCATGCTTCGCTGGGTGACAGCATCACCGAATTGATAGATCACGATAGGCAGCAGCAGTAGAATGGGCAGGATCACCGCCAGCCGCAGCCAGCCTACCGGTAGATGTCTTTTCAGACTGTCCAGATTTAGCCACAATGTTGCGACCAGGGCAATGATGAGAAATAGTGGCCATCCGATGGGGCCGTTGTAGAACCAATTGAAGAATGGGTTATTCAGACTCATGCTTGCGTTACCTTTGTGTATCGATTGGCTTGATCCCCATCTGGAGCAATTTACCAAATCCCAAGCTGATTATACTCCAAAGCAGAAATTACGCTGGGAGGCGCGGTCATAGCCAGTGATTGGTTATTATTCGCTGGCAGCGCAAGGTACCGAGATCGGGAACCGGTCAGTTGGGCAGAAATAATCCGGCAGTAAAGATGTCCTTCGTACCCAACTGTTTGCGTGTTTCGCAGGTAACCATAACTGACGGCTTACTTATGCCGCGAAACACTAGCAACCAACGACGCATATAGTCGGAGGCTAATGCCTATGTGCGCTTTAACATCATTTGTGGAGTGCAAAGTTTAGGCTATAGATACAACAGTCTTCGGAGCGCTTTCTTCAAAACGTTAACTGCTCAGCTCTTAGCTATTGGCTTTTAGCTGTTAGCTTTTGACTGTGAACTATGAACTAAAACTCATTACCCAAGCGATTTGATGTTTAATCGCCCAGCATTCACAACTGCCAGCACATCACACCACATAGCTGAGTAGTTACCTCTGTAGTTACTCATCATTCTCCAAGCGTAACCGAACATGTAAAGATACCTTCCGACAATGGTCACTGTACCCTTCGGGAATCTATGGTTCAGAGGCTAGCTTCAGAACAGTGTGGAGCAGCACATTAGCTGCATTGATACAATCATCATCGCGGGTCAGTTCATGAGGGTTGTGGCTCGTGCCGCCAACTGACGGTACAAAGAACATTCCGGCCTGGGTAATACCGGCCATCACCTGGGTGTCGTGTCCAGCGTAGGAGGCTAGATGCCTATGGCGCAGCCCGAGTACCTGGCAGGCAGCATTGATGGCATCGATGATCTCGCGGTCCATCGTGGCAGGCGCTTCCATTCCTACTTGTTCGACCTCCAACCCCAGCCCCTCGATCTCGACAACGTGTAGGGCCAGGTTGAGCAGCGCCTCACGCATAGCCTCCAGGAGCTGCTGATCAGGGTGGCGGAATTCAAGCGCCAGCCGTGCTCTCTCAGGTACGATGTTGAAAACACCTGGCGATACCTCGACAATGCCGCAGTTCGTCACCCCACCCGGGAAGCGATTCAGCACCAGTTCGCGAGCCTGCCGGACGAACTCAGCCACTCCGCGCAGTGCATCAGCCCGGCGATCAAGCGGCGTCGTCCCGCCGTGATCGGCGCGCCCTTTGAATGTCAGCCAGTAAGCGGCAATTCCCACGATGCCGGTCACGATGCCAATAGGCAATCCGGCTTCCTCTAGCTGCGACCCCTGCTCGATATGAGGCTCTACCCAAGCTTTGATGGTAGCAGGATCACGCCGCGAAGCCAGAGCGCCATCGACGGTCAATCCGGCAGCCTGCATCTCAGCCAGCAGCGCTTCTTTGCCACCGCGCGAATGCTCAAAATCATCGATGGTAAGACGCCCGGCCAAGGCGCGGCTGCCCATGAAGCTTCCCCAGCGGCCTTCTTCATCGGCAAAGCTTATTGCTTCCAGGTGACAGCACAACGGTTGGTGATCGGCCTCCCTGATCGTCCGAAGCACCTCCAGTGCCGCAATGACTCCCAATGCTCCATCGTAGCGCCCACCATTGATGACACTGTCAAGATGAGAGCCTACCATTACCGTCCGTGCCTCAGAAGAGGGATGGGGCAGCGTGACACTGATATTGCCGATGCCATCCTGCTGGGCAGACAGCCCAGCTTCTTCGGCCCTGGCGCGGAACCAGCGCCGGGCTTCCAGGTCGGCTTCTGAGAGTGCAGGTCGGTGAACCCCTCCCTCTGGCGTCGCACCGATACGAGCCAGATCGGCCAGGTCGGCAAGCAGGCGGTCCCCGTTGATGCGTGCATCGTTGTCCATGGCGCCCTCCTAGAACATCGCCGATAATACCTCCATTGTATTCATCCTGGCCGAAACACAAAATCGAGGGATGGGTAAGGGGGATGGGATTAGGGTAATTGACGATTAGACGGCAGATTTGCGGGGGCAGCAGCAAGCAGCTTTGCTTGACACGCGATTGAGTGATTGTTCGATTGGATGATTGACGTTTGCTGTGGGTGCTTTTCAGTCGCCAATCAACCACTTGTCAATTACACCAATCCCAACGGCAGCGCATCCAACATATCCCAACCCAGGGCTTGCTGATAGATGGGACTGATTGGGAGAGAATCGTCGGCACATTCAGCGCGAACCTCGGCGCGTGTCAACCAGCGCGTGATGCTGCTAATCTCAATCGGGAAATTTATATCACGGACCTGATAGAAGCTGAAAGTGTACTGGGTCAGGATTCCATAGGTCGCGCTCAGCGTTGTCTCCTCCCATCCATTGCCGAGCTGCGTTAGTGTGCACTCCGGCATGCTGTCCAGTTCCAGCTCCTCCATCATCTCCCGGCGTAGGGTATCCATCATGTCAATATCGTCCGGATCATGCTTACCACCGATGGGTTGGTAGCGACCCGCGTGAGCATCGTATTGCATCAGGTACAGATCCTCTACCATGCCGTTTTGCTCGCGACGAGTCTTGATCACCGCCTGGGCCGCCTGCACGATACGTGCCGGTGTTGGGCGAGCCACGCGGGCCACGCGAGATGCCTCAATGGCTCGCAGGATGTCCGCGCCGCGTATCCCCTCCGCGTCGAGGTCATCCCAGCGCAGGCCGACGCCAACACCATCGATAAGGTGAGTGCGCAGGCTGTCAAGCATCATCGCAGCTACAGAGTCGCTAGGGACAGTTTGCCCATCCTCGATTCGCGTGAGGCCGAACAGCGAAAGAACATCGAGCACACCTTTGTCATAGGCTGTGTCAGCAGACAGCTTGCCCAGAGCGGCAGCCAGACTGTCAGATTTTGATGGCGTTGTCATAAAGAGACGCCTCCAGATCACCAGATAAGGGGCCTAGCCAGCAGAAACCAGACATACAATCCGGCTAGCGTAGTTTCCAATTTGGACTACAATTCCACGGTAGATAGTGAACGATTTGATATCTGTCTGGAAATTTAAGCTATCCGTAGTATCTAATATACTCTTTGGGGAGGAACGTATGCAGCACCAACATAAGACAAGCACTATTTTAATCCTTTGCGGGCTGATGCTGATTGCCCTGGCCTGCACTTGTGGACCGCTCAATACCGTGACGCAAATCCAGGCTACAGTTGGCGCGGCTCAGGAAGCAATTGATCCTATGTTAACCGAGGTCCAGCAGAACAAGCCAACCTTCGATGCGATGGCGACGGAGCTGTCGCTGACCGCAGATGTGGCGCTGGGAACCGCTGGCGCTGTACTCCCTGAGCTTGAGGCTACCATGACAGCTATAGCAGGGCAGGCTGTGCCGGGAACTGCGTTTCCCCAGTGGGCAGCCAGTGCCGAAGCCTCTTCCGAGTATGGTGCATCGGACTGGAGCGCCATCCAAGCGGCCGGCGCACCCAACACGCCGGGTTGCGGAGACTTTGCGACAGCCTGGGCCAGTGCAACCAGCAGCGAAGCCGCTATCCTAAAACTGCTCTATGCTGTGGCGGTTGTGCCGTCAAGCATAGAGATCCACCAAAGCTATAACCCCAACTCGGTGGTTAAGGTTGAGGTAATAGATGAGATAGGGGCTTCCTACATCATTTACGAAGGCCAGCCTGCTACCATCGAACAATGCCCCTATGTGATGGTGGTTTCTGTCACAGGTGTCACAGCCAGGGTGAATACGGTCATCATCAGCATCGATCAATCGGTGATTGGAGATTGGAACGAGATCGATGCGGTGGAGCTGATCGGCACGCCCTAGTACTTTGCGTTGCACTTCTCGACTGGATACAGATTTCCGCCGCAAAGTACTAGCTGGCTGTTGTGCTGAAGGTCTTTCTGGCTCGCCTTTGTAGGGGCCAGACTCCTTATCTACCCGCGACGGTCGCAAGTGTGCACTTTTCTTTCAGCGCAGAGCACCTATTTATCGCTCGCCAATGTTTCTGTCTGGCTCGTCTCGCAGTTGCGTAGCTCCATGAAAAGCGTTCGTACCAGAAACGGCATCTCGTTTTCCACAGCGTTGTCTTCCAACATATACGAATGCAACAAGCCAATAAACGGAATGTATTCTCTTCTATCACCGGGGGCATTCATATAACTACCCAGCTGTGCTCGCATTTGATCGAGACGCTCCGGAACAAACAACCCGGTTATATACTTCTCCAGATGCGCGAGAAGCTTCTTGGCCTGGTCTTCCGTCAGATCCGGCCTGGGCATGTCTTCATCAATAATCTCGCCGGCAGGCTTGCTATACAGCTCCTCGGTCACGACATTGATCCCACCCATCAATTCCTCGGGCGAGAACAGCTCAAGATCAAGGTCTCCGCTCTCGATAGCCTCCATTCCCTCTTCCCAAACGGCGTCGACCTCTTTTTCCAGAAGGGATCGCAGCCCTGGTATTTTCCTTGTTATAGACTCAAATATGCTCTTGGCCTTTTTTTCATCCATCGACTGAAGGATTTCATTGATGTCTTTATTGTCGGATGTTTCCTGCTCAACAAAATCGATAAGCTCAACCCCTGCCTCGATGCTTCGCCGCACAAGCTCTTGCACAAGTCCTATGCCGGTCCAGCCATCTTTCTCGTTCGCCTTTAGGCTCTTTGTAAATATCTGTATGGCACTGGCGCTAGGCAGCTTCTGTTTATCGCCTGTTTTTTCCAACCGGTCCACGAGCCGGTCAACTGCATCTTTGATCTGACGCTGCATCTGCCTAGTGAGAAGCTTTTTGACAACCCTATCCTGCACTTCAATCTGGACATCCTCAGGAAGATCGTCGTCCATGTCTCGTATGCCAACCCTCTGTGCTTCTTCAATCAGAGCGTCTATTGTCTTTATGGGGTCGAAGAAGACCTCTTCCATCTCCGGTTCGTCGGCGAGATCCTCGCTCATTATCACTGCCTCCAAAAAGGCTTCCTGCACCTGCTTGCTTTTGCCCGATTGGAACATGGAAGCCCAGACGGCCTGCCCCTTGAGCACCTTTGGCGGCTGCCGTCTAGCATCCGGATCAATACCCCGCTTCGCCAGCTCCTCATCGCGAAGTTGTTTGCGCTCTTTGCGTGTCAGCTTTTTTTTCTTCATTGGTCTCCTCTGAGAATAAAGTTCTTAGCCCGTGCAGGTGCATTTCGATTTAGTCGGTAAAGGCCGGCAGCAGGTCAACAGTCAAGACGAGATTTCGGAAACACTCCCAAGTACCGGCAACCCAGCAACAACGGGCATGCAACATGACCTCCGCATGTTCTTCCAGCCAGAATCTGCCACAATCCTTCAGGCGTAGATTGACAACTTGCCGGATCAGGCTTTCATTGCACCGCTACCAATGAAAAAACGATCTTCGGCAAGCTGCTTGTAGTGCATATGTTTCTGATGGGAGACAAAGAAATCGCAGATCGTCCGTATTGCATCAATCGTTGTTGCTTTGGCCTGGCACAGAAGCGCTTGCAGGTTGCGAAGGACGATGTCAATCTGACCTTGCTTGAGCAGCTTGCGCTGTTGCTTGTACCATCGTTGGCCAACCGAATTGCTGATTGGGAGTTCTGTAGAGGCCACTTTCTGCCCCTGCTCATCATGGGTTTTTGCCCGCTTTTAAGACGTCGCAGACGTGTCCGTCCACCGTCTACTGCTATGACCACCCGCTTGCCTCTCAATTGCTCCCCCATCGGAAGCAGACTTTGTTGAAGCTGCTCGACGGTGTTGCGCCCTCGCTGATTGAAAGCATGTGTGTGATGCGAGCAACTCGTTTGGTAGGCAGCATCATGCCTATCTCGGCCAGTGTCTCACACGCCGCTTCAAACGAGCCGGAAAGCATACCATGCTTGGCAAGTGTACTATGCGCCAGCGGGCTTAATCACTCGATAATCCCCAACAACTTCAAAACCAGAACCCTTGACCTTGCTTCGCGCCATGCTTCCCGCGTTTCCGCTTGCGTCCGGGAGACTGGCGTGACTTGCGGGCAACCACATACTCTACCCACAAAGATACCACCATTCCGCCAATCAGCGGAATATTCACCTTACGTTTCCCATGTCCTGCACTCTCCGGCAGTTTGCTGCACTTCCGGTAAGCTGACAAGATTGAGGAGCAACAAAGCTATGCACTGGCCGACCAGCTCCAGCCCGGCCTTAAGAATGGCTTTCTCTTGTTCCAGCAACTTTGGACCGTCCCAATCTGATTGCGATGTCATGCTCACCAAGGGTTCAACAGCATCTCGGAAGGTCTTCAGTGTTGTATCAGGATCGAGCCGTGCCCGGATTATCTTATCAGTTGGTAACTATTCAGCTACGTGGCATGATGTGCTGACAGTTGTGAGTGCTGGGCGATTAAACATCAAATCGCTTGAGTGATGAGTTTTAGTTCACAGTTCACAGTCGAAAGCTAACAGCTAAAAGCTAACAGCCAATAGCTGAGAACTGAGCAGTTACATCAGTTGTTTGTAGCATTCCCCTTGTCTCATTATCCATTTCATCATGGTAAACTATACCCATATTGGCGTCAACCAACTAAATCGAAATGCATCCCATACAAAATCTGACTATGTGCTATCCGGGGAGGCGTCTAAGCGTCGTTCGAGCATCCTCCTTCCATCTCCCTTCCATCCTCCTAGATTTACGTATAAATTCGTCGACTTGACCCTATAGGAATTTCCTTTTTTGACCTGGCCTACATCCAAGTTGCCGAGCTGTGTTACCGAAGTGGCAAGTGCTGAGTGCCGAGCAACCCGGGAACGAGTTCCCAAACGCTTCTAATCTTGTTTACAAACGAGTTTAGACTCG
>JAFGMS010000070.1 GCA_016927375.1 Anaerolineae bacterium | reverse complement strand
TTCATCGAGCGCTTGATGACGGTCAACCTGTTCCTGGCCGGCTTCAACCTGCTTCCGGCCTTCCCGATGGATGGAGGGCGTGTCTTGCGGGCCCTGCTGGCTATGCGCACAGATTACGTTCGCGCGACGCAGGTCGCTGCGTCTGTTGGACAGGGTATGGCCTTTCTTTTTGGTCTGATTGGCTTGTTGAGCAATCCGGTCCTGCTCTTCATTGCTTTCTTTGTCTGGATCGGCGCGCAGCAGGAGGCCAGCATGGTGATGATGAAGTCGGCCCTGGGCGGCATCCCGGTCCGGCAGGCCATGGTGAGCAGCTACCGGACTCTCTCGCCGGGCGACGATCTCAACAAGGCTGTGCAATATATCCTGGACGGTTCCCAGCAGGATTTTCCCGTCTTGGAGGGCGACCGCGTGGTAGGGATGCTGACGCGAGGTGACCTGATGGCCGCTTTGAGTCGTCAGGGACCATCGGCTGCGGTGGAAGAGGTCATGCGCCGCGACTTTGAGACCATCGATGCCGGCGAGATGATCGAGATGGCCTTTGCCCGCCTTCAGGCTTGCGATTGTCACAGCGCTCCGGTTCTGTACAATGATCGGCTTGCCGGTTTGTTGACGATGGACAACGTCGGTGAGTTCCTGATGATCCAGACTGCCCTCAGCAAGCGCGGCTTGCAGCAAAGTGTGGCGTGATTGTAGGGGCGCTCTGTGAAGCGCCCCTGTTCAGTTTTCAGCGCGATTCTCGAGTAGTAGGTCAAGTAGGGCGCGATCCACTTTGTACCCCTGGACGTCCTCGTACTTCGCTCCGGGGCGCCCATGTTCGACGATGCCGAACGGCCCGGCGAACTGCCACAAGCTGTATCCCCATCCGAATTCCTTGAACAGACTCAGCAGATCGGCAAGCCAGCGCAGTGCAAGGTCATTGGGGGTTTGGTTATGGCAGCCAAACTCGCCGATGTGAATCGCCACGCCCTGTGCTTCGACGTCTCGCCAGGGCTGGAAGAACTCCCGGAGACCGTCCTTGTCCCAGGTGCGGCCTTCCCATTCCAGACCAGGGTACTTGGGGGGAGGTGCTTCCTTGTGGCCGGGCCACCAGGCTGCCTTGTGATGGCTGACCGGCATAGGTTGGTAACCCCGCCCGCTGTGAACCACATCCACATCGACCAGCTCCGGCATGGCCAGATTGCCGCCTCCTAACCCATCGATGACGATCTCCCTCTCCGGGTCGATCTCCCGGATGGCTGCCACGGTGCGGCGGATCAGGGCCGCGTGGTTCTCGCGCGTCATCTCGTACTGCCCGACTTCCGGCGGCTCGTTGAGTAAGTCGAAGCTCAGGTTGTCGTTGGACACGCCCTGGTAGCGCTGGGCAAATGTTCGCCACAGGAAGATGAAGGCCTCCTGGGCAATATCATCGATCCACAGATTGTGGCGCTCGAGGTCGTTGCGGTTGATGCAGTACCCGGGCGCACGATGCAGGTTGAGGCTCATGTGCAGCCCGCGCGATTGACAGGTCTCCAGGTATGCATCGAGGTATTCCCACACCTTCTCGTCGGGATGAAGATAGTCGAAATCGTCGGTCCAGAGCCGGTAGTTGGTCGGGATGCGGATGAAGTCAAAGCCCAGCTCGGCCACCGCGTCCAGCTCACGCTCATCAGGCGGCTTTGGCTTTTTGCTCACTCCTCCCAGCATCCATTGAAAGTTAAATCCATAACGAGACATTGCATGTCCTTTTGCATATGGCTGGTGGTGGGTCTTTGAGGTTCAGGCGCCTGGCAGCCATAAGGCATGAAGATAAATATGTAAATAGGTAATGGGTGGCGATGTGTGCAAACTCTGAGTATGGGAACCCCATTACTCATCACCCATCATTTAAGACTGCTGTTCAATCATCAATCGTCAATCATCAATGTTTTTAGGCGTCGATGCACTTCCAGGCAGGTGCGGGCATTGTGGTAGGGACTCTTCCATGGGCCGGTCTTACCCTGGTCGATGACCTTGCCGTCTGGTGTGACGCCCCAGAACCACTCACCGTGCTTCTTGTCGATGATGTAGTTCCGGACGAACTGCCAGGCCTGCAGCGAGGCTTTATAGAAATGAAGCTCTCCGGAGATCTGGTAGGCATTGAGGAAGCCTATCATGGCCTCGGCTTGGGGCCACCAATCCTTGTTAGGGTTGAGCAAGCCGCGCGGGCTGCCTTCATAGAACAGGCTGCCATCCTGGTCACGGCCCTCGTCGTAAGTGGCCTGAGCCATCTTGATGGCGATGTTCTTGGCCTGTTCGATCAGCATGGCGTCGTTCAGCACCTCGGCGGCCTCGACCAGCAGCCAGCTGCCCTCGATATCGTGCCCATAGGAGATGTGATCATTGTGGGCGCGCCAATCGGCGTCGAAGTGCAGCTTGAAGTGCCAGGTATCAGGGTCGATGACATGATCGACCATCACGTCGATCGCTGCCTGCAGGCGCTTGTGTGCATCCTGGTGAACACGCACCAGGTTAGTGTAGGCCTCCAACACGTGAAGCTGGGTGTTCATGCTCTTGGTGGCAACTGCATCGTCGAGTGAGGCTTTATCAGAAGGTACCCAGTCCCGCGAGCCGCCCTCGATGTAACCCCCATGTACGGTGTCGAGAAAATGCTCTTCGATGAGACGATAAGCTTCGAGCGATTTTTCAAGAGCTGAGGCATCCTGGGTGGCGAGATAGTATTCTGTCAGGGCGTAGACGCAGAATGCCTGCCCGTAGGTCAGCTTGCTGTCATCCAGAGGTTTCCCTTTGTGGGTGAGCATCCAGTAAAAGCCGCCGTTCTCGACATCCCAAAAGCGGTCCAGCAGGTAGCTGTAAGCCCGGTCTGCAATAGGGCGATAAGCATCATTCTTCAGCAGACGATAGGCATGAGAATAGGTCCACAGCAGACGCGAATTCTGGATGAGCCCTTTGGGTGCGTCGGCTTTGACGGCCAGATTGTTGGTGATGAACCCGTAAAAGCCACCCTGCTTTTCATCGATGGCGTGTTCGATATAGAACGGCAGGATGTTGTGAACGAGCTCATCCAGCACTTCAGATTGATAGTTGATGGCGGTATCGATAATGTTGTTCATGGATTTATCCGGTATGTCCTTTGAAGAGATCAAATTGCTTCTTTTTTCGTTACTATGCGCTCTCTAATGTAGCTATGAGTGATGCGTAAAAGGTAAATAGATAAATATATTGGTGACAAGTTAAGCAATTGAGCGTCCTGTCAAGGGCCAATCGGAGGCCGGGAAATTCCACAAACAAGTCGAAAAGTTTCCTGGCTTAACAAAAAAGTTTGTCGGCTTAACGAGAGAGTTTGTTGGCTTAACAAAAAATCTTGCTCCCCTACCAATCAACTGACCTGTACCCAGAACCAGGCCATCAATACAAAGGTTGTTGACGAAGCACAAAATACCTTAACTTGACCCTATAGGAATTTCCTTTTTTGACCCGGTCTACGTTTAAGTTTCCGAGCTGTGAAAAGTAGTTCGCAGTCTACAGTTTACAGTTCCTTGACAATGTCACATTGGACAAATGCTCTACATCGATGCTGGTTGCTCTACATCGACGCTGGTTACGGATATTCATCCGTAACCG
>JAFGMS010000547.1 GCA_016927375.1 Anaerolineae bacterium | reverse complement strand
CCCCTAACCCCCGTTTTTTAACTTGACATTGTCGAAGCAGTTACAAACCAACAACTTATTTTCAAGGAAGCTTCTTGCAGCCCTCTTTCTCGTCCCATCTTCGCTATACGGGATGTCAAAAAACGGGAATACACCCAAGGGTTTACTACATGCCTGTTGCTCCCACCCGGACAACAGAAAGGGGTAGGGTAAGTGTGTATTGGCAACGGGTCGAATATCTTCGAAAATAGTTATAAACGGTCGGCATGCAGCCGATATTTTCAATGAAGCAGGTTTATTGGAGTGCTTTTCATGATGGCTATCAAGCGATATTTTCAACTCGGGGAAAGTCCCGAAAACCGTTTCGATCTCAGAGCGCTGCCCCTGCCCACTAAGATCGCAGGAGCGCTCTTCATAAGTATGGCCATCATATTCGTGGCCTTGGCTGTCGTAATCCACCAGGAACTATATGCGGCACAAACGGATGCCTACCTCGATTCATTATCGCAACTCAGCGCGGCCGAGGCTTCACGGTTAGTGCGCCAACTTAACGCAGAAGTCGCCTTCTTAGAAGGATTTGCCGAATCGGAAACCATACAGCAAGGCCTTCTTGAGAACCGGAGCAGCTCTGCTCTAAACCCTGGCGAGATCGTTGTTCAGCAGAACCCTACCTTAGTTGAAGAGTTGGATGAATTCCTCCAGATACACGAGTACATCATGAGCATGGCGTTGGCCGGTAGTGATGGAACCATTGTGGCCATGTCACCTTTTCCCGAACTGGCTCCTGCCGATGGTCGTGATCAGTGGCTGTGGTTCGAGCAGGTCATGGATACAGGCCAGGTATTCATATCGGGATCGGCTCGCAATGACGGTCTGACGGGAATGGTGGGTGTTCAGATTGCCGTTCCGGTTAGCGAGACCGGCAACCCAGATCAGACGCTGGGTGTGCTCTATGTGGTTATTGCTCTTGACCGGTTTGCTTATCTTGCCGACGCAGATGCAGAGACGCTGGTAGTAGTCTACGACGAAAATGTTGACTTGCTGATCCCGGCAGTCGATTCGGATGGCAATGACTTGGGGATGGGGCTTATGGTTCTCCCTGTCTTGAGCCAAGTCAGACAGAATCATACTGGCGCAGCCTATTACGAAGCTCCTCGCAGCCAGAGAAAGAGCTGGCTGTATGGTTACTCAGAGATATCCGGACTGGCGCTTGATGATAGTACGGCCGGCAGTTTGGACTGGATTGTGGTAGCTACCCGGACAGGCAATTCGGTGTGGATTGCAATCAGAGAGATCACACAGGTATATCGGCTTGCGATTGGTGTGAGCGCTGCTGCTGTGGCCTTATGCATCTTGGTTATTACATTCAGCCTCTCCTGGCCGCTGATGAAGCTGGCCGGTGCTGCCGAACATATCATGAAAAGCGAGACCGTCACCGAGGCTATTCCTGAGTACTCGGGAGGTGATGTTGGGATCCTGTCGGGTGCTTTGCGGCGGATGGTAGATCGATTAAGCCATCAGAATGAACAACTTGATGTGGCTGTAGAGATATCGCGTGAAAGCCTGGGTATGGACATCGATGCGCTGCTGGGCAAGATCGCGCGCACAATGTGCGAGAAGACGGATTACCAGAGTGTTGGTATCTATGTAGCCGAGTCGGGTACTCAGCGAGCCCGCGCTGTGGCAACCTGGGGGACGGTGAGTGATGGCATGGTAAAGCCAGGAGACATTGTTGTTGCGGGCAAGAGCTCACTCGTTGGCCGTGCGTTGGCAGAGAAATCAGAACAACGAGATCCCGGGACGGATGTCTCGGTGTTCGCTGGCTCGAAGGCCAAACCCGATGAGGTGGTTATTCCCTTCATGGGCGAGATTGGGGGAGCGGTGCAGATTGTTGGCGACAAGCCCTATAGCTTCACTGAGGGCGACCTGGACATTGCACGGCTGATCACCAACCAGATCGGCTTCATGTTGGATAACCGGTACCTGCTGGCAGAGACAGAAGCCGCCAGAGACGAAGCAGAGAAAGCCAGCCGCATCAAGTCACAATTCCTGGCCAATATGTCGCACGAGCTGCGGACGCCACTGAATGCTATTCTCAACTTCACCGGATTTGTGGTAGATGGCGATGTAGGAGAAATCAACGAAGAGCAGAGTGGCCTGTTGACGAAGGTCTATCAGAGTGGTGAGCACTTACTGAACCTGATTAACGATATCCTCGATCTATCAAAGATTGAAGCGGATATGATGCAGTTTCTGATAGAAGATGTTGACCTGGGGCAGGTATTGACCAGTACGACATCGGTAGCAAGGGGCTTACTCAAGGATAAGTCAGTCGAGTTTATTGCCGATGTTGATGAAGGTCTTCCCATCATCTTTGGGGATAAGCGCCGGCTGCGCCAGGTATTCCTGAATATCATTTCCAACGCGATCAAATTCACGCCAGAGGGTAATGTGACACTCAAGGCTGTCAAAGAAAATGGCGATATCCATATATCAATCGCCGATACAGGCATTGGGATTTCGCCAGATGCCTATGGCATCGTGTTTGAGGCATTTGGACAGGCCAAGCATGATATGGAGGTCAGTGGTACGGGTTTGGGGATGGCCATCTCCAAGCACTTCATCGAAGCTCATGGCGGGCAGATCTGGTTCGAGAGCAAGATAGGCGTTGGTACAACGTTCCACGTCACTTTGCCGGTGGGTGCGCAAACCGAGCGGCCAGAGGTAAGTTGAGATTTGAATTAATGATGTGTACGAGTAGGTTTTCAAGAGGTAAGACAGATGCTCAATGGTAGTAATGGTAACGGTAAAGGCAGAGATAAGCTGAATCTGTTATACGTTGAGGACGACCGCATGAGCCAGGAAATCCTGGTACGCTTACTCAAAGGACTTGGCTATCCAGACCTGATAGTTTTTGAGGATAGCCGTAATTTTTTGGAGAGGGTGAAAGCACTGCCATCTATCCCCGATATTGTTTTCCTGGATGTGCAGGTCGGACCTCTTGATGGTCATCAGATGTTAAAGATGCTGCGGAGTGATGATACTTACAAGGATACCAAGATCATTGCTATGACGGCCAGCGTGATGTCCGCCGAGGTCAAGGAGCTTCGTGACGCCGGATTCGATGGGCTGGTCGGCAAACCCATCATGAAACGGGTCTTTCCAGAACTGCTACAAAGGATTGTTGATGGTGAATCAGTCTGGTATGTATCGTAAAAAGACCGAATTAGTGAAAGGGGGTGTCCATGTCGTCGAACGGCAGGATATTGGATGGTAAGCACATCTTTGTGCTGGAGGATGATGTCACGAATCTGGCGATTATCACCTCGATACTTCGAAGACACGGGGCTATTGTCTATTTCGATGTTTGGGGTGCGACCACTCTTGCCCAGATGATGGCCCTGCCAAAGATCGATATCATCCTGCTGGATTTGATGCTGCAGCGCACGAAGCTCAGTGGGTATGACATCTTCGAGCAGATCCAAACCGAGCCTAGGCTGGAGGAGATCCCCGTTCTTTTGGTGACGGCAGCTGATGCAGATGTGGAATTGCCAGTTGCTCGCAAGAAGGGTTTTAGTGGCTACATCGCCAAGCCAATCAACCGTGAGGTATTTGGACAGCAAGTTGCTGATGCACTTGATGGGAAAGATGTCTGGGTAATCTGACAGGGTTATTCACAGATGCAAGATCAGGAGACAAACGGTGACGAATTTCAAGGGTAAGCAAGCACTTATTGTTGAAGATGATCCTGTTAGTATCAGCGTGCTCGAAAAGCTGCTGTCAAGGTTAGAGGTACAGAGTATAGTTATGGATGGTTATGCTGATGTTGCCGGCCTGTTGGCTGACGTGCCGGGGCCTGATGTAATTTTCCTGGATCTGGAAATGCCCGGCAAGGATGGGTATCAGATGCTTGAGGTTCTCAAGGCTCATCCGAAGGCACAGCATGTGCCGATTGTTGCCTACACGACTCATCTCAGCCATGTTAATCAGACCCGGGAGGCTGGTTTTGACGGCTTCTTAGGCAAGCCTCTTGATCGTCACGAGTTTCCCCTCAATTTAGAAAGGATACTGAACGGCGAAGACGTTTGGGTAATCCCTTGAGTATCTGTGAATCTGCCTGTCTCAAATCCTCTATTGTGTAAGATCTCGTCTCATCGTTTTCCGTAATTTAGACCGATTTTTGAATGTTGAGTTGCCAGCGGTTGATATAGCCGACGGCCCACTTGCTGTGTTTACATGACATTCATTGTCCACTTGCATGCCTTTCAACTGGTGGAGCTATGCAGAATAGTGGAAAGTTGTCGGTCGGATCGAAATCCGACCGACAGGCACTCTTCCTTGCTGGAAGATACCCAGGTTCTTGATCCCACTTTTCCGCGTTAAGTCCAAAATGTGAGCTACCTGTGTCGCCTTGGACAGCGAATTCTGGTACAGTTACTGCATCGTTGGTGATTTGGTTGTTCACCTGGCGCCAAAGTGAATCGTCGATGCAATATACAGAAGTTATTGCCTATCTGAAGTCTCAGAGCAAACAAGAGAATGTCAAATGAACGGGTCGTCGCTTTCTTCACGGTCATTCAATGTGAAGCGACTGATGACCGGAACTTTGCCAAAAAAGCGGTCAACTGGGCGCTGAGGAACATCGGTAAGCGCAGCCAGGGTTTGAACCAGGCTGACATCGAGGTTGCGGAGGAAATCGGTAAGATCGATTCAAAGGCTGCGCGCCGGATCGCATCAAATGTATTGCGAGCTGACCGGTGAGGCAGCGCAGAAGAGACTGAACAAATGAAGCAACTGATCGATAATTTTCGTCAAGACTGGGCCACCTTATTGATGGTGACCTTATTGCTGCTCATCCCGGCGGCAGCGCTGGCTGTCCCCAACTGGGCCGACGGACTGCAGGTGCTCTCTTTGATCGTGTTGGCTGCCGTACTGATGAGTTATCTGCTAGCAATATCGCGCTTTTCTGATACGATGATCCTGATCATGTCAATAGTATATGGCACATTGGCAGTGTGGAGTGTCATGGCACTCATCCTGCCAGATGCCTTCACCTTCCGGGAACGCATGCTGGAGATTGCCTTTCGCGCCGCCGGCTGGATCGAGAGGGCACTTGGTGGCGGTATCAGCCGGGATAATCTGATGTTTGTTCTGCTGATGGCGGGATGCTTTTGGTTCCTGAGCTTCAATGCAGTGGTCAATGTCTTTCGCTCTCAGCGTTTGTGGATGGCAGTTGTTCCACCAGGGCTGGCTTTGCTGATCAATACCTACTACTACATCGGCAAGACCCGCATGGATTTCTTTCTGATAGCTTACCTCTTCTTGACACTGATCCTGGTTGTACGCACTAACATTCAGCTACGGGAGCAGTTGTGGACCAGCATGCGAGTAGGCTACACACCAGGCATTCACTTTGATCTGCTGCGGGGTGGCCTTATCATCATCGTGCTGCTGCTTTTTTTAGCCTGGTCGCTGCCGGCTGCATCGGCCAGTAATCGCTTGGCTTCGGCCTGGGATCGATCAATCAATCCCTGGACTCGTTTTCAGGATACTTTTAGCCGCCTGTTCAATGGCTTGCAAGGACAGGGCTCTGCTTCTGCTGACTATTATGGTGGTGCAACGCTCTCGATGGGTGGGCCAACCAATCTGGGCAACCAGACGGTGATGTATGTATATGCTCCACCAGGGCATCATTACTATTGGCGCTCTAAGCTGTTTGATCGTTATGAGAATGGCCGTTGGACAGCATCCAGTGAGGATCGGGTTGAATCGGATTTTGGTGTTATTATCCCAGAGACGCAGGGCTTCTACGCGCTGCGGACTAATGTTCAGCAGCGGTTCCAGATCGTGATCCCGGCTACTCGCCTGGTCTATGCTGCTCCCCAGCCGACTACATTTTCATCGCTGCCGGTTGTGTATGATGTGATCTACAATACGCCAGGGCAGGGACAAGGCACAGCCACTGCCGTACGTGCCGCCAATCTGTTGATGTCGGGCCGTAAATATGAGGCCACCTCATCGATTAGCATCGCCGATGAGACTAGTCTGCGCGCTGCAAATACAGATTACCCGGCCTGGGTCAGTGAGCGTTACTTGCAGCTGCCCGATACAATCACATCGCGCACACGGGATCTTGCCATTGCTGTTACCGCTCAATTCGATAACCCCTACGATAAAGCCCGCGCTGTTGAGGCCTATCTGCGCGATCACATTACTTACAATCGTCAGGTCTCTGCGCCGCCTTCTAATGTCGAGCCGGTGGATTATGTGCTTTTTGATCGAACGGAAGGTTATTGTAATTATTATGCATCAGCAATGACGATTATGCTGCGAGCGGTAGGGATCCCTGCGCGTGTTGCGGCTGGTTTTGCGCAGGGTGAATTCGATGATTCGCTAAACGCCTTTCGTGTGCTGGAGGCTGATGCCCATACATGGGTGGAAGCCTTTTTCCCCGGTTTCGGCTGGGTCGAGTTCGAGCCTACCAGTGCTATTCAGGTCATCACTAGGCCAGAGGCTTATCCTGATGCTTTTCTAGAGGAACAGCCGGCCCCCGGCGAGCTGCCCATCGGAGCTGGCGGGATCACGCCACAGGCAGAGCCACCGTTCCCGGAAGAGGATCTGATCGATCAGGCAGAACAGGCTGTTGATCTATCTGCTGCCAGGCCCATACCGACCACATTGGCGGTGCTGGGAGGAGTCTTTGCGTTGGCGCTGCTCTTAGGTCTGGTTGTTTTTGTTTTGTGGTTCCGGTTTGAGCAGTGGGGTTTGATGCAGCTGAGCGAGGTCTCGCGCAGTTATGCACGCCTGAATACTTATGCTCAGTTATTGGACATCTCGGCCAGTGAGACTGCAACTCCCTACGAGCACGCCGCGCAACTTGTGAAGGCATTGCCGGAGGGACGCTCTCCCATCTCTGCTATCGTGAATCTGTATGTCATAGAGCAATATGGGCCGCCACCGTCAATGCCTGTTCAGAGTGCCCGGCGAAATGCTGAGGCCCGTGAAGCCTGGATGACAGCCCGGCGTATCATATTGAAGCGAGTGCTGGAGCGGATCAATATATTTTCGCCGCAAACATATTAAGGTAACACGCGAGAATAGCATGGTTGATGGTTGAGCGCGCTGAACCTCACCCCCTGCAACGGTGGCTGATAGCCACGTCGGCGACGTCCCCCTCTCCGCCGGGCGGAGAGGGGACGCAGATCACACATCGCGCTGCTACGCTTCCCAGGGATGAGGTTGTGAGCGCCAAACCAGGCTTGACCGGCTTCTCCACGTTATTTCCGGGTGCTGCCCATATTAAGGGTCTACGCGGAATAGTGAAAAAAAACGTTCATGGGAAGACCCTAACCCGGACAAGCCGGAACCAAACAGGAAATCCAAAATTCTTGCCGAAAAAGCTGGAATTTCACTTGTAAGGTACTACGCATCGTCTGGGATAGAGCCCAGAAGATAAGGCCCCTACGGGGCAGTTCATATCAGACGCTGTCAAAGATCAACAACATTTTGTCGATGTTGGCCATTTAAGCGTCTAATTCCCCTGACCTCCATCGTGTGGTGCTTCTCAACCCTTTTGTGGTAAGCTTGACAGGAAAGAGTAGACTACTAGCTGAATAATGATAGCTAAAAACTGCCTGACTTTTCCCGGCTTCGTTTTCTGAATTAAGCGTCGTTATAATTCAGGCGATCTTTCGGCCTCTACCTGAGAACAGACATGTCTGACGATCTTATCGACAAATCACTAGGGCAATATCAGATCCGTGTTCTGCTTGGCAGGGGCGGGATGTCCACTGTCTATCTGGCTTACCAACCCTCGATGGATCGTACGGTCGCCATCAAGATACTCCCGCGCGAGTTTCTGCACGATAAAACCTTCCTGGCCCGTTTTGAGCAAGAGGGACGCACTATCGCTAAGTTGGAACACCTCCACATCCTACCAGTGTACGACTTCGGCGAGGATGATGGCATTCCTTACATCGTAATGCGCTACCTGGCGGGAGGCACACTGGCCGACTTGATCTTCGGGCGATTGCCGCCGCTGGCCACCACCGTCCGGTTGATCGGGCAGGTGGCCGACGCGCTTGATTACGCACATGGCTCGGGGATCATCCACCGCGACCTCAAACCCTCCAACGTGCTGCTGGATAACAGCGGCAATGCCTATCTGGCTGACTTCGGGATCGCACGTGTGGCCCAGGCTGCACAGGCGGCCAATCTGACCGGCTCGCGTGTTATCGGCACACCTCCCTACATTGCGCCGGAGATGGTCAAGAAGGAACAAAAAATCACGGCCTCGGTCGATATTTACGCCTTGGGGATCATCACCTTCGAGATGTTGACCGGCCGCGCGCCTTTCCATGACGAAGACCCGATGAAGGTTTTGATGGCCCACGTGCTAGAGCCGGTTCCCTCTGCTCGGGCGGTCGATCCCAAGATAAGTCCGGAGATCGACGAAGTGGTGATGCGCTGCCTGTCAAAGACCCCTCAGCAGCGCTATAAAACAGCCACCGATTTCGCAGCCGATCTGGCTCGTGCAGCCACAGCGGCTCAGCAGCGCCAGGAAGCCGCACCATCTGCCTCCCCTAAGCCAATCGATACGCCATCCCGGCCACGCGTGCAGCCGCCTTCTGCATCGATGCCTGCATACACGCCACCCAGCGAGATGCCTCAGCAGCGGCAAAGCCGGCCTATGTGGCCAATTGCACTGCTGGCCATCGGGGCTCTGGGCATAGGGGTAGTCTTGATTACCCTGGTGATATTCGGTAGAGGACCATCAGGACTGTTGGGAATGTTTATCTCATCGACCAACACGCCCACCCCGACTGTTACACCGACCCAGTCCGCTTCCGTCGAGCCGCAAACAACGCCGCAAGCGACCATTCTTCCTCCGCCATCGGGTGGAGACCGGTTGATTTTCGCTTCCCAGCGGGATGGCAATTATGATCTGTATCTGATCGACGTCGACGGTACCAATCTACAGCAGATCACCAAAGACCCGGAGCGAGACTACGACCCGGCCTGGTCGCCGGATGGTACGCGAATTGCCTATGTCTCGCATGCGGACGGCGACGCGGAGATCGTGCTGATCAACGTAGGCTGTATCCTCTCATCTGAGGGCTGCGACAGATCCGCCCGCAAGCTCACCGACAACACTGCCAGGGATATTGGTCCGGCCTGGTCTCCTGATGGGACACACATTGCATTTGCGTCTGATCGGGATGGCGATTACGACATCTACACCATGGAGGCGGATGGCCAGTATCTGCGACAGCTGACTTTCTACGACACAGAGGATCTTTCGCCCAGCTGGTCGCCCGACGGGCAGCAGATTGTCTATCACGTCAAAGACGATCATCTGTATATCATTAGTGCGGCGGGAGGCGTTCCCCGACAGTTGACCGACAACAGCGGAATTGATCAGTGGCCGGACTGGTCGCTGGGTGGAGACCTGATTGCCTATACATCGACAGCCAATCAGGCCGCCGGAGAGCGCGGCATTTTTACAGTCGAGCTGATCAATAGTAAGATCGCTCAGCTTACCACTGGGGCCAGAGATGACGACCCGGCCTGGTCGCCGGACGGCGCATATATTGCATTTGACTCAGGCTCGAATGGTAGTGATCTTTTTGACATAGTTGTGTTAGAAATTGCCAGTGGTATATTGAACAGGCTGACCAACCAGGGAAACAACGTTTCTCCTGATTGGCAGCCACAGCCGTAATTTAAGTAAGCGGGCCGGGCGGAGGATCCGAGAGGTAGGTCAGAGATCTGATGCCTCTAGTAACCCCTCGCTCCATAACTCTAGTACTTTGCGGCGGAAATCTGTATCCAGTCGAGAAGTGCAACGCAAAGTACTTTATACAGTTGGGAAGATTGCCTTAATCT
>JAFGMS010000546.1 GCA_016927375.1 Anaerolineae bacterium | reverse complement strand
GTTTTCCCTCTCTACAAGCCCTTTCTCTTCTAGTGTCGGGTGACTAGGTTTTGTCCAGGTTTTCATAGTCGAGATAGGCGATCATGAGCTCGAAGTCATCGCCCCGAATGACATTGAGCACCTTCTCCAACTCAGGAATATCCCCAAACAGCTTGATAATGGAATCTCGTCGTTTGCGGGCATCCTCCTTGTTGCGGCTCTTGCGGAAAAGAGCCAGGATGAGTTCTTTGCAACGATAGGCTGTAGGCGGTACTGTTCCTCGATGCTGCTTGCACAATGACCCCCTCCCGCATTTATCTTTTGGACTTTTGCCTTTTTTCGCAATCAGGCTATTTCTCACCGCAGAGAACGCGGAGTAAAAACATGCAATTTTATCAGCAATCACTGCGATAAATCCTCAAAGCGGGAATCGCCGCCAACGCATCTACGATCAGTGCTGTCGACATCGGCAACCATCAGTCCATCGTCAATGTTTTTACGACTTGGCCTTCTGCTGCTATCTCGATATGATCACAGCATGAATAATCGTTTCATCTGGGTCACTGCATTTCTGATGAGTATATCGATGGTGTCCGGCTGCGAGGAAAAAGTCCTCACGCCACCGATCCCCACCCCATCGAGCGTTCCGACCATCACCCCAACCAGCCTGTTCGGGGTGCCAGTCGATACTGTCGTGGCCAAGCCCTTGCAGCTCTCCACAACTGAGCTGCCCGAACCGACCGAGATACTGGCAACAGCCCCTCCCGCCATGGTGCTGCCCGATTCCAGCGGCATGTCGATAGCTTGTGCCGGGAATACCCTGCGTATCCAGTTAATGGCTCCGGAGGGAGGGAGCTTCGGAGCAGCAAGCCGTATCCTTTCTCTTGGTGATTGGCTCTATCTGCTCATCGATGGTGGGCTGTACCGGATCGAACGGTTGAGGCTCGAAGCCGGGCAAGCAGCTGATCTGGAACGGATCATGCTCCCTGACGATATCTTCGGCGGCCGGCCCGTGCAGGAGCTTGTCGATATCGATGCCGATCCCTTCACCGAGTGGGTATATGCACTCGACAAGGCAGGGCACATCTTCCGCTTCGAACAAACCAGCAGTTCCATAACATTATCCTACCAGGCCAAACCCGATCCGAACGAGAAGCTGAGTGATCCATCGTATGAATTTGTGGCGCTGACTGTGGATGATCAGGGCCGCCCGATACTGCTCGATTCCTCCAGGGGCGCATTGTGGACACCGGCCACCCCAGGGATGCTGCTGCCCATCAACCAGGGACGCGGCTTGACTGCCAGCGTCGATGTCACCCATGCCGGCGGTCAGTTTTACACGCTCCAACGCAATAATACGCTACGGGCGCTCGAAGGTACAGATATCTCAAAGCCCTGGCGAGATACCGACAGCCGCCGCCTGGGGATAGCGCTCAAGACCTCTGACCATATGGGGATGCCGTTGGTCTACAGCGTCGATGGTGTCCGGCGAGAGGTCATCGGTATGCTGCCTGGAGGCGGCATCGTGACCCGCCATGCATTTGCCTTCTCCGATATCGGCTTGCTGCGTGATGTTGTCTTTGCCGATGGGCGGCTGTTTGCCATTGCAGACGATCAGTTGCTGGTCTATCCTGGCCCGGCATCACTGATCTCCTCTGATTTGTGTCCGTCTCCAGGCCTCGACATGTTCATGCGACCGCACCTGTACGGTGTGGATGTGCTGGACTTGCTGGCCGGCATCACCAGCCCCATCGATGGGGCGCGACTGCCTTCCAACTCCCACCTGTATCCGGGGGCAGCTCGATTGTATCGTCTGGGCGTTCACCAGGGGGTGGATTTCTTCGGTTACCGGAAAGGCTGGCCGGTAGTCGCCATGGCAGATGGTGTGGTAGCAAAAGCAACGCTGAATTATGCTGGTGTCAGCACCGATGACTTCGAACGTATGGTAAACGAATCGGCGCTGTTGGGCGAGACACCGGCCGAGTATCTGGAGCAGTTGGAGGGCAAGCAGGTGCTCATCGACCACGGGAATGGCATCCTGTCATTCTACGCTCACCTCGACCAAATTGCAGCGGGGATCGTGCCGGGGGCGACAGTGCATGCCGGGCAGCTTGTAGGCACGGTGGGTGTAAGCGGCACGCTGGCCGAGTCAAAACCGGGCTCGGTTGGTTCTCATCTGCACTTCGAGATCCGCATCGGGTCGCGCTACCTGGGCCAGGGGGTTACCATCCGCGAGGCCATGTGGTGGCTGGACGAGATCTTTGCCAACCGGGTCCCTTCGCCGAAAGCCACGCCGGCGCCGTGAGGCGGCTCCGGCACGCTCTCGCGTCGACGAGTATCAGTCCAACAAAAACTCCCGCAGGTTGGCTAAGGAATGGCGATTAAATAACTTGCCCCTAAGAGCCTGCAATGATGAGCAAGTTAATAAATTCTCATTCCTAAATCGGCTGAGCCTGCGGGAGTTTGCCTTTCCCATTCTTCGCCTTGAAATGTGACATTGTCGCACGAACCGCAGATGATGCGGACGCCCATCCCACCGAAACACTCAAGAAAGGGCTGGGCTTATCCCTATCCTGGACCCCTCACAAGAGGTGTCCTTACGGTAACTGCTCAGCTCTCAGCTATTGGCTTTTAGCTGTTAGCTTTTGACTCTGAACTGTAAACTCAAACCCAAGCGATTTGCTGTTTAATCGCCTAGCACGCCACATAGCTGAGTAGTTTGACAATGTCAACTTTAGCAACCTCTCGATGCTGCTATGTTCAAAGAGGCGCTCTTCGTTCCAGATCCGTCGCTCCTTCGTCGATCCTTCGTTTTGAAGCACAAAGAGCCTCTCGTGTCCATTCCGGTTGCTCCAGGAAAGTTGACATTGTCGAAGTAGTTACTCCTTACCGTTGATTATCCGGGCAGACTGTCAATTCGAGATCTCCTACTGCGCGATCAGGACATCGTCGATAGCTGCCTCGACCAGACTGCTGGTGCCGCTGTCTGCCGCCTCGATCAGCAGGTAGATAGTCTGTCCGGCAAAAGCATCCAGGTTGATACTGAAGGTCGACCAGCTTGCGCCATCGATGTTAGCCGCTCCTACTTCCTCGAACACCGTGCTGGTCGTCGAACCTACGACCCTGACACGCAGGTAGTCCGAGCTTGACGCGTTGTTGTAGTGCGCCAGGTAGTATGAGAAAGACAACGTGATGCCGCTGCCGCCGGGCAGTGTGATGTTCGGCGAGCGAGCAGAAGTCACGCCGCCATCAATGTCATAGCTGCCAACACTGCTGCCTGCCGCCCCCCCGGTGACCAGGTCGTTGCTCCCGCTGACAGTGGTGCCCAGCTGATAGGTTGTACCGCTGTAAGAGGTGCTATCCGGGTTGGTGCGCTCCCATACTCCAATCGTGGCGGTATCAGTACCGTTGGGGTTGAGCACCCAGCCTGTGCTGCTCTCAAAGTCATCAAAGAAAATCGTCCCACCCGGTGGAGGCGTCAGGGGGGTAGGTGTAAAGGTGGGAGTGATGATGGGAGTCGGCGAAGGTGTCACGGGGGTTCCCCCGTCGAGCAGTGAATACAAAAGGAGGTTGGGTGACCCGGTCCCGATATTGCTGAGGCGGCCGCTGGTACCACCATCGACAATGGCGCTAAACACCTGTGCCACCGAGTAGCCGGGATTGGCCTGTCTTACCAGCGCCGCCACGCCGCAGCCATGAGGCGAAGCCATCGACGTGCCGCTCATTGTCGCGGTGGCAGAGTCGCTGGAATAGTAGGCAGACAGGATGCTGGAGCCCGGCGCAAAGATATCGACGCAGCTCCCGTAGTTCGAGAACGAAGAGCGGGAGTCGGAGGAAGTAGTGGCTCCCACAGTGAGTGCCTCGTCTACGCGGGACGGTGAGTAATAGCAGGCATTACGATTACTGTTGCCGGCAGCTACGGCGTAGAATACACCCGAGCTGACTGAGTTGCGAACAGCACTATCTATTGCCGTCGAAGCAGAGCCCCCCAGGCTCATATTAGCCACCGCCGGATTCTGGTGGTTGTTGGTAACCCAATCTATGCCTGCCACGATGGAGGATGTAGGGCAGCTGCCACCGCTATCGCACACTTTGACGGCATACAAGTTGACCGCTTTAGCGATACCATAAGTGCTGCCTCCCACTGTACCGGCTACGTGCGTGCCGTGGCCATGGTCATCGGCCGGAACACCACTGCCGGCTGCGTTATAGCCATAGGAGGCACGTCCACGGAACTCGTTGTGACTGATGCGGATACCGGTATCGATGATGTAGGCATGCACGCCGCTGCCGTCATAATCCCAGTGGTAGGTGCGGCTTAACGGAAGAGCGCGCTGATCGACACGATCTATCCCCCAGGTAGCCCCTGACTGGTCGCCGTCAACATGCCATATCTGATCCTGCTCGATGTAGTCTACGAGGGGATCTTCCTGCAAGAATGTCAGTGCCCGCTCATTTAACGTGGCAGAAAAACCGTTCAATGCAGTGGTATATTCGAAGTGAACGACGCCTCCCTGGCTCCGTACAGAATTGGCCATCGATGCCCTCCCTGCCCGAGCCGAGGCTGTATCCTTGAGCACAACAATATATCGATGTGCCACAGCGTTGATCGGGTCGGCAAGCAATACAGGGGCCTTTGGTGGCGCCGCTCCGGCCATAGCGGTAGCATTCACAACCAGGACTAAGACCAACACCACAGCCAACGAAAGCAAAACTATCCTCTTGCGCATCTGAAATACTCCTTTCCCTAAAAGGTGCTTTTACGACAATGTCACATTTCAAGGCCCAGAATGGAAAAGGCCTTGAAACAGGGCTCCCAGGTGTTCATAAAGATGTTCAAGAGATAGACCAGACCGGCCATCTCTCACTTGTGTTTCGATCTATGAAAGGGACAAGAGGTGGATCAGGTACCATCGCGTCAGGTTGGCCACTGTCGAAGCACAAAGACAACCCGGCATTGTTCATAACAGCAATGCTCAGTAGAGTACAGCAAATGACAGGCTGCCAGCTATGATGGGCACAAAGCCCACCCCAGGCAACACGCGCATGACCATCTTTTCTGTATTGCTATGATGTCTTCTGATGCAGCGACGTAGTCAGCGTAGTGACAGAATCAACTTGAACGGCGGAAGTCCTCACCTATCCACACCCGATCCTTGCTACACCCCCAAATAACCCGATCGGGTAAACCTGCTCATCATTATAGCATCAAGGTAACGATTATTGATACTGTTCGATTGTAGTTGCTATAGGGCTGACATGGCAGCCAAGAGAAGGTTAGTAGTCTCGTCAAAATAACATGATCGATTTCTGTACTTAATTTGTACTACTTGGGCAAAAATCTGATAGCTTATTTTGACGAGATACCTTATTTGAATAACACTGTTTTGAGCACCTTGGGGATGGTTCACGGGATTGTGGTGCGATTGTGGGACGATTTGACATCAAGGCAGCCTGGCGGTGACACAAACCGTCGTGTGTTACGGTTAGCTTGCCCCTACACAATGAACATGAAGACATCTC
>JAFGMS010000545.1 GCA_016927375.1 Anaerolineae bacterium | reverse complement strand
GTTTGTATAATTCTCAATCTTATCAGGTGGTCACCGTTTTCGCTTACTCTATTTGTAAAGATGCCTTTCCCTGTTTTGAACCATGCCAACATCCTGTTAAGAGCCAATTGAAAGCTGGGAAACTCCTTTAATAAGTCAAAAAGTTTGTCGACTTAACAAGAAAATTTGTTGGCTTAACGAGAAAGTTTGTTGGCTTAACCAAAAATCCTGCTCACCACCCAGGCAACTAACCCGCATCCAGAACGAGGCCATCGTAAAGGGGTATTGACGAAGCACAAAATGTCTTAACTTGTTACCAACTCATCGCTGTGCACACAGTCCAGCCTACGGGGTGCTGGATGTCTCATACACTACAAACGTCCTGAGTGGCGAGAGCCGCTCCCACCTTCCGGAAGAAGTATTGCAAACATCCAGCTCATCATAGCAGATAATTAGTTTCGCGCTGTACGTCCCCGGGTCGCTAATACTGAAAGCGTCAGTCTTTGTCAGGGTTTCCTCCGGGCCCAATTCCGAATCCTCGAAGCTTGGGTGGATGAGGAAAAGCGCCCCATCCGAGTAATAAACCTCTGCTCCCAGTAGTCCGTAGCTCAAGGTGTAGTCGTTGCTGTTGGTAAGCGAAAAATCGAACCATATCTTCTCGTCGGTAGCCAGGTACACCTTGCGGAGCGAAAACGTAATATCGGTAAGGCCATGCTCAAGACCAGGCGGTGTGGGTAGCGTATAGGTAGCTGACGGCGTATAGGTGAAAGTGGCAGTAGGCGACGGCGTCGCTGTATCCGTCGGAGATGGCGTAGACGTATTGGTTGCCCGGACGCTGGTCGCAGTAGGCGTGCCGGTAGGTGTAGGTGCTTCCGTAGGCGTCGTGGTCAATGTGGCTCTTTGTGCAGACATCCTGGTTGGCACTTTGGTATGCGTCCCAATAGGCAAAAGGTCCGGTGTGCTGGTGGCTCTGATCAGAGGCAGGGGGAGAAAATCGAGCACATCCAGTGCAGCCAGCATGATGCACGCCAGTATAAGTGCGACTGCGGAACCGGCCAACCACGCCCAGATCACGCGTAGTCTTCGCGGAGCGCGAGGAGCCTTTCCGGGTTGGGAAATAACTGGCGGCTGGATCTGCTCGGGGGGATGTGACGGTAGTGGCGCTCGCCGGGTTGCTCCTCTGGACACAGTTGACATATCAGCATCGTGCAATGAGGCCTTGAGCGTCTCTTCACTGTGGCTGGCATGAGTCGCCATTTTGAGATCAGCGGCCAGCTCGCTGGCCTGCTGGTAGCGCTCCGATGGTTCCTTGGCCATCACCCTCTCGATGATCGTCTGGCAGATTGGCGGCAGGTTGGGGTTGGCATCCAGAACGCTGGGAACAGGATCGGTGACATGAGCGGTAAGGTATCCAACCGGTGAATTGGCTTCGTAGGGCAGTCTGGCGGTAAACATCTGGAATACAATCACTCCCAGTGAATAAATGTCCGCTCGCCCATCGATCTGGCTGCTGTCCCGTGCCTGTTCGGGGCTCATGTAAGCAGGTGTGCCGACGATCACGTTGCTGGCAGTCAGATCAACCGTCGTCTCAACTAACCTGGCGATACCGAAATCGGTAATGTAAGCCTCCCCTTCTCCATCGAACAGGATATTAGCAGGCTTTAAGTCGCGGTGGATGATACCCAGACTGTGTGCTCTATCGAGACCTGGTGCCAGGCGGCTTATAATACACTCCACATCAGTCAGTGACATCGGTCCCTGCTGGATGCGATCTGCCAGCGAACCGCCCATCATATAGCGCATCACCAGATACATCTGCCCCTGGTCTTCCCCAAAATCGTAGACCGGCACGATGGCAGGATGCTCTAACATAGCAACAGCTTGGGCTTCGCGCTGGAAACGGGCACGGAAGGTCCGGTCGTGAAGAAACTGGCGTGGTAGAACTTTAATGGCCACGTCGCGATCGAAATTGGGATCATGAGCATAGTAGACAATGGCCATGCCGCCACGGTCAAGCTCGGAATAGATAAGATAGCGGTTGATAGTTTGCTGGCTCACAGTACGTCTCTCCGCCGGGGTGGATGCAAAACAAACGTCCTCTTTATGCTGACCATTCTATCAAAGGATGCCTCAGTGTGCCGAGTGGAAGCATAATCGCTACCAGGCAAACTGTCAACGATTGATTGAACGATATTCAGCAGATCACATACAATGTTTGGGTAGTCCAAGCTCCACCACTGCCGGACATGAGATATAGGGGCGACCACCAGGGATCGCCCCCAATCACTCTCCTGCCAGCACCGCCCACTCCGCAACCAGATCATCCAACTGGCGCTGGGCCGCCTGGTACTCACGGCTGATGTCTTGCAGCCTGTTGTAGCCCCGGCCGCCCTGACCTGCCACCTGAAGATCCTGTCTCAATTTGGCCAGGACGGACTCCATCGAGGCGATGTGCGCTTCCAGCTGTGCGATGCGATGCTCGTTGCGCCTGGCCTTCTGCTCGCGGCTGCCTTTGCCGCCGTTATCTGAGGCTGTCTGCCGCTGCCGTGCAGCCACCAGGCTCATGGTCTCGACGGTGGCGCCATGCGCGGCCAGATACTGCTGGTAAGTTCCTTCGAAGACCTCTAACTGATCGTCTTTGATCTCCCAGATCTGGGTTGCCAGCCGGTCGATGAGATAACGGTCGTGACTGACCAGCAGAATGGTCCCATCGAAGTACTCCAGGACCTCCTGAAGCACCTCCTGGGCGGGGATGTCGAGGTGATTGGTCGGCTCGTCCAGCAGCAGAAAGTTGACCTCATCGAGCGCCAGGATGGCCAGCGCCAATCGACCGCGTTCGCCGCCTGAAAGGGCGCTCACCGGCTTGAACACATCGTCCTGCCGGAATAGATACTGCGCCAGATAGCTGCGCGCCCGGCTGATGGGCATCTCGCGGTGGCGCAAAAGCTCATCGATGACCCGGTTATCGTCGTCCAGTTCATCGCGCGCCTGGGCGAAGTAGCCGATCTTCAGGCCGGCGCCATGTTTAAGCTCGCCCGACAACGGCGGATGGTTTCCGAGGATCGTCCGCAGAAAGGTGGTCTTGCCGGACCCGTTTGGGCCGATCAACGCGGCCACTTCGCGGCGCATCAGCTTCAGATCGTCGACCTCGAACAGCGGGGCGTCCGGGTAGCCGACGCACAAGCCATGAGCCCGCAGGATGATCTCACCGCTGCGCTCAGCCGATTTCAAACCGACGTTGAGACGATGGTGGGTGCGCTCAGGACCCCGCAGTGCTTTGAGCCGCTGCTCGGCTTCCTGCACGCCCAGCACCTTGACATGGTCGACGTCCAGCTCGGACCACTTGCTGTCTTTGACCGCCATCACGCCCAGCTGCTCGATGGCGATGATCTGGCGGCTGAGGCGGCGCAAACGCCCCACAGCGCGGGCATTGCTCGATGCCCGGACGATGTTGCGCTTGACGAAATCCAACTCCTTTTTCAGCCGCTCGATCTCGGTCTCGAAGATCTCTGCGTGGTGGTCACCGCGCATCCGGCGCTGCTTGACGTAGGCGCTGTAGTTTCCCTTGTAGGCGTCGATACCGCCCCTGGACATCCCCCAGATGGTCGTCGCCACGCGGTCGAGAAACCAGCGGTCGTGGCTGACGATCAGGACGGCCCCCTCCCAACGCAGCAGCGCATCTTCGAGCCAGCAGACGGTTTCTACATCGAGGTGGTTGGTCGGCTCATCCATCAGCAGGATGTCGGGCTTCTCCAACAAGAGACGGGCCAGCAAGGCGCGCGTCTTCTGCCCGCCGCTGAGATGGTTGATCGGTGTATCCCACCGGTCGTCATCGAAGCCCAGACCACGCAGCACACGGGCAATCTCCGCTTCGTATTCGTAGCCGCCCTGCTTCTCGAACGCCTCTTGTAGCTCGCCGTAGGTACGCAGCAGTGCCTCCGAGTAATCGCCTGTTTCCATCGTGCTTTCCATCTCGCGCAGACGTTCTTCCATGCCTCTCAGCGAGGTAAAGACCATCAGCATCTCATCGAACACGGTGCGGGCATCGTCCTCAAAGGCCTCCATGGCTTCCTGCGGCAGGTAGCCAAGCCGCGTTCCCTTAGCCATGCTAACCGAGCCGGAAGACGGCTGGTTGTGGCCGGAGAGGAGCAGCAGCAAAGTGGTCTTGCCGATCCCATTTGGTCCGACCAGCCCTACACGCTCGTTATGATGGACGCTTGCCGTCAGGTTGAGAAAGACATCGAAGTCCCCAAACGACTGGCCCAAACTATGTAGTGATACAACAGGCATCATTTCCTCCAATAAAACGTGATGAGTGATCCGTGTGGCGTGATACTTTAGCCATGAAAGCCGGTTACATTTCACGTCACACGCACATTTGCCGGCCATAGGAGGCAGCCTGTAGCGATTTGCTTTTCGTGCCGAGAGATTGGATCGAGGATCAGCGCGGGGAAACAAAAACGCCGCGGGCTGCAACTTGCGCCCACGGCGGGACTATCGAAACTAGAAAATCAGCGGACGGTCACCGGTAAACAGGCGCAATACACCCTGGGATCAGAACCAGCCCGCCGTTGGCGAGCAGTTTCGGGGCTCCTACAGTGATATTGCGCGAAATGTCCAACAGTATGTCCTCTTCAATAAGATATGCCAATAGTATAGGTGCCGCTCGGCGGCTTGTCAAAAAACTGTTTGACCGGGGTGCATGCCAAATCCGGAGCGAGGCTTTGCCGCTCGCAGTCCGTCTTTCCTGTATGGGTCCCCCCTGCGTCTCGGCGAGCCGGGCTTTGTCCCGGCCTTCTTCGAATTCTTATTGTTTTGCGCAGAGGTAAGCCGCGCCGAAGTTGTCGTCGTACGCGGCATCATCGATGCGAAAGCCGGCCTGTTTGAGCAGCCCCTCCATGATCCAATCGTAGGTGCTGTATTCTTCCCGGATGTGCATCTCCACCTCGGCAGCAAATTCCGCGTCGACGTTCTTTTCCAGCGCGCTCAGCAAGGCATCGAGGCGAGGTCCGAGATCGCAGTCTCCGGCGGGGAAAACGACATCGAACCAAAAGCTAAGAGCTGGGCAGTTACTTGCATGAGTATATTGAACTATCACAAAGTCACCAGATGAACTGTCCGGCAACATCTTCTCTCGATCTGAGGCAAAAATCGTGTGCTGCCATGAAAGTCGGACACCTGTCTGACCGGCCGTCTTGCCTTATACCAGGTTTCTCGCATAATGTATCCATAAGGGAATTGGTTACCAGTTAAAGAGTATTACATGTCGTCAAAGGCTACTTTTTGATGGCCTATGTCGCTACCCACAGGCTAAGAATGCCAGAGCAATCGGGAGGAAGCACCCTCACGACCTCACCCTGCCGGGCCGGCGAGTCGAGAAAGCGGCGTTGTCCCTCTCCGGATTTGGAGAGGGATGAGGATCGCTGTGCATGGCAGCTTGGTTCGCAGGGTGAGGTAAATAGGCACTTGTTTCCCTCAATCAGCTCTTGACAGCCTGCGCATTTGTTTAACTTGTGACCAATGCCATAAGGGAACGATGATTCATTCCGGAACGCACGAATAGAGTTGCTCGTTCTGTAATCCGGGATGGAATAGAGCCTTGGCGACCTTTTTGCGATCTCAACGCTCGCATGATCGGGAACAGCACCTTATTTGCATCAGGAACACATGCCTGACCAACAGAGGTGTGCGGGACATCGGAAAAGAAAGATGCCATCACAGAACCGCCCAAGGAAACGCCCGACAATCGGGTTACTGATCGACAATGTTGCTGCTCCTGAAGGAGCACATCAGACCAGGATGTGGTCTATAGTTGCCGCTGCCGCGGAAGAGATGGATGTCAACCTGATTTGTTTCTTGGGCGGTATGTTGGGGGGATATGCTCCTCTCAACGAGTTCGAATATCAACGCAATATAGTCTACAGGTTGGCAACCCAATACAGTGTCGAGGGTCTGATCGTCACCAGCACTATAGGTACTCTAATACCCTATGAGCAATTTCATGCATATTGCAAGAGCTTTCATCCTCTTCCAGTGGTAAGCCTGGGAACACCTTTACCAGGCATCCCGAGCATCGTCGTTCAGCATGACATTATGCGTGATCTTGTGACTCATTTTATTGAGGTTCACGGTCATAATCGCATCGGATTCGTCCGTGGTACTGAGACCAGCGTCGCTGCAGAAAAGCGATACCATGCTTACCTGGAGACCCTGGCCAGATATGACATACCCATCGACCCCGCTCTGGTAGCGCCAGGAAATCTTCTGACTAGTGCAGGAGCAGAAGCCGTTGAGTTATTCTTGGATACGAGGAACTTGCGACCAGGTAAAGACATCCAGTCTGTGATAACAGCAAGCGACAATATGGCTCTAGGCGTCATAGAAGCGCTGCGGCAGCGAGGAATAGAGGTGCCGGACGAGATCGCTGTGGCCGGAGTTGACGACATCGAGGCAGCCAGCACTGTCATTCCATCGCTGACTACGGTACGGCACGCCTTACACGAGATGGGAAGCCGGGCTGTAGAGACACTACTGACACTCCTGGCCGGCGAACAGGTACCCGAGATCATCATGCTCCCTGAAGCAGAACTGGTATTGCGCCAGTCTTGTGGATGCTTTTACCGGGCACTGCAGCAGATGTCAGAGGCACCCGCAGTTCCGGTAGATCAAACTCTAAAGCAGGCGCTCAGCGTCCAACGTGATCATATTATTGGGTTTTTGGAAGAGGCCCTCAGCCATCTATCAGCGAAACAACACCCCATTTCAGAATGGGCAGCACAGCTCCTGGATTCTTTCACAGCCGGGTTGGAAGATACCGCACAATCCCCCAACCCATTCCTTCAAACATTGGACGGAATGCTGCGACAGACAATAGTACAGCGAGACGACGATCTTTCGTGGTATAAAGTCGCTTCTGTACTTCGTCACTACACGCTTCCCTATCTCAAAAACGAATCCCTTTCCAAAGCAATCGACCTCTGGCAAAGATCTGTACGTCTCATTGGGGACATAAAGTATCAGATAGAAAAGCGACAGAAGCTGCGTGCCGAGCAGCAGGCCGAGACCCTCCGTGATGTTTGTGAAGCAATGATCACCACGTTTGATATCGCCAGTTTAATGGAATCAATAGCCCAACAGCTGCCGCGATTGGGGATTGAGAGATGTTTTGTCTCTTTGTACGAGCACGATCTTGAGTCAACTATGCAAAAACCCGGTTCACCTACGGAATGGTCCAGGTTGATCTTGGCTTACGAGGGGAATGTACGTCATGAACTCGAACAGGGAGGGAAACGATACCCCACTTATCAAATTGTCCCACCTGAGTTGCTCTCCCAAGAGAAGAGACAGCATTTGCTGGTAGACTCACTCTACTTCAGGGAGCAGCAATTCGGTTTCATCGTGTTTGAGGCAGGACCGCCAGAGAAAGCCGCTTATGCGCCATTGAGGACCCAGATCAGTGCTGCGCTGAAGACTGCCTTCCTTCAGCAAGACTACAAGCGCGCAGAGCAGAATCTTGCTCGATCCAACCAGGAGCTGGAGCAATTCGCTTATATTTCCTCGCATGACCTACAGGAGCCGCTGCGCATGGTCAGAAGCTATTTGCAGCTCCTGGAAAGGCGGTACCAAGGCCAGCTCGACGCAGATGCTGATGAGTTCATCGATTTTGCCACAGATGGCGCAGCTCGCATGCAGAGTCTCATCAAGGCTCTCCTTCAGTATTCCAGAGTCACAACTCGGGGTGGCCCATTTGAACCAACCGATTGCAACAAAGTATTGCAACATGCGCTGGCGAACCTTGACAGGGACATCGAGGAGAGCGGTGCCGAAATAAGCTCTGTCGCATTGCCCACAATCCCAGCCGACGGGGTACAATTGATCCAGCTTTTCCAGAATCTTATCAGCAACGCAATCCGATTTCGGGGAGAGAAGAAACCCGACATCTTCATTGAAGCACAGCACAAATACGGGGAATGGCTGTTTTCAATACGTGACAATGGCATCGGTATAGACTCAGAGTACTTTGAATACATCTTTAGGATCTTTCAGCGACTCCACAGTGGGGATAAGTATCCCGGCACCGGCATCGGACTGGCGCTGTGTAAGAAGATTGTGGAACGACATGGCGGACGCATCTGGGTGGAATCGGATCCGGGGCAGGGAACGACCTTCTGTTTTACTATCCCAGATAGAGAACAAGAGGATACTGTACACATATCCCTCCAGGAGAGCTAGTACTTTGCGGCGGAAATCTGTATCCAGTCGAGAAGTGCAGCGCAAAGTACTCTATACAGTTGGGAAGATTGCCTTAATCTGGC
>JAFGMS010000069.1 GCA_016927375.1 Anaerolineae bacterium | reverse complement strand
GTGACACATTCGAGCTTGAGGATACTGAAGAAACTCTCCATAACAGCATTGTCATAGCAGTTGCCAACGCGGCTCATGCTGACCTGGTAATTATCCAATCGTCACCTGTCTTGTTGTCCAGTACATCCACGCTGCCAGGCTGCCTGTCATTCCCGCAAAAGCGGGAATCCACTCGCTCACAAGCGACTGTCATTCGCAAAAGGAAATTCCTATAGTTGGTGGACATGTTGGGTGACATTTCCCCACTTTTCCGCGTTGAGCCCAAAAAAGAAAGCCTGAGAGATCTGTAATTGTCTGAATGATGCAGCCATTATACATAAAACACCTGCGCCAATGATTGTCGGCAGCCCGTGTTGTAACTGCTCAGCTCTTAGCTTTTCAAGCTTCGATCTGTGACTTGTAAGACTGGATACTCGTCACGTCTCACATTTTACACATTTACCTTTTACACATTACCTATAGCTACAGTAGGAAGCGCCAGATAGCTGAGTAGTTACCCCGTTTTTTACGTATATTTGTCACGTAATGCGCAACACAATGAGCAAAGAAAGGTTACAATATAGTAGAGGTTTTATCTCACTCAACGAGCTAAGGCGGAATGCCTGAAACAAAAATGCTCTAGAAAGGTTCCTATGGCTGACGCCATATCTGTAATACAGCCCCCTACAGTAGAAATCGCTCCCAGGCAGAAAAAGCCACGTGGTGAAGTCATTGTTTTTGGGAATTGGTGTAAAGGTTGCGGTCTCTGCGTTGAGTTTTGTCCAACAGGTGTATTGGCACTCGATGAAGCGGATCACCCCGTTGTTGTCAAGCCCGAGAACTGCACAGGTTGTCATTGGTGTGACACACACTGTCCAGATATGGCCATCGTCGTGAGACGCATAGAATAGCACCTTTCAAGGAGGTTACCTTTGGCTGTCAGCCTGATGCAGGGTAATGAAGCCATTGGCTGGGGAGCGTTGGCTGCTGGTTGCCGCTTCTTTGCAGGATATCCGATTACCCCGTCCACTGAGATCGCCGAAATGCTCTCTCGCGAGCTCCCCAAAGTGGGCGGCACATTCATTCAAATGGAAGATGAGATCGCCAGTATGGCCGCGATCATTGGCGCTTCGGTTGGCGGGCTCAAAGCCATGACGGCTACCAGTGGCCCTGGCTTCTCACTCATGCAAGAGAACCTGGGATATGCCGCAATGACCGAGGTGCCCTGTGTCATTGTGAACGTTCAACGCCTGGGGCCCTCCACAGGTCGGGCCACGGCCGGTTCCCAGGGCGATGTGATGCAGGCTCGTTGGGGCACCCATGGCGACCACCCTATCATCGCTATCAGCCCTACCTCAGTCAGGCAGTCCTTCGACTTGACAATCAAAGCCTTTAACCTGTCCGAACAATATCGCACGCCTGTCATACTGCTGACCGAGGCCATCATCGGACATATGCGGGAACCGGTAGATCTGCCGGAATTTGAGACCCTCGAAGTTGTCGAACGTGTTGTTACCAGTTCTCCGGATGAATATGTCCCGTTCAGTAACGAGATGGGTGATGTTCCTCCCCTTGCCGGCTTTGGTCAGGGGTATCGATACCATATCACCGGACTGTTCCATGATCAGATGGGCTTCCCCACACAGCGATTGGATGAGATCAATCCCTGGCTGGAACGGGTCAATAACAAGCTCAACAATCATCTTGATGAGATCGTGATGGTCGAGGAAGATATTCAAGAAGATGCCACAGTTGCGATTGTGGCCTACGGCGCATCGGCGCGCAGTGCCCGGCATGCTCTCAAGGTGGCACGTTCCCAGGGTCACAGAGCCAGTATGCTAACTTTGCTCACTATCTGGCCTTTCCCTGAGGTCCAGGTGGAGAAGTTGGGAGAGCGGGTAGAGCGCGTCATTGTCCCAGAGATGAACCTGGGGCAGCTGGCGCTGGAAGTGGAGCGTATGGTTGGGCGGAGGAAGGTGGTGCGCGTCAATCGTGCCGACGGCGAGATGGTTACACCGCAAATGATACTGGATGCTATTGAAGGTTAATCGATCACCATGGCAGAACATATTCTTGATGCTCACGAGCTGGATGTTGATGAAATCCGGATCCCGCGCGAAAACTGGTTTGAGTCAAGCGAGACTCTACAAAAGCTGCGCAAAAACAAGAAGTTTCCAACTATCTGGTGCGCGGGGTGCGGCAATGGTATTGTGATGGGTTCGTTAATCCGTGCCATCGAGCACCTGGGCCTATCAAATGACGAGGTAGCTCTGGTGTCAGGTATTGGCTGTGCCGGTCGTATGCCTGTCTACATGGATTTTAATACATTGCATACTAATCACGGACGTGCTCTAGCATTTGCTACCGGGCTCAAAATCGCCCGTCCTGACATGAAGGTGATTGCGATTATGGGCGACGGTGATGCACTGGCCATCGGCGGCAATCACTTCATCCACGCAGCCCGACGCAATATCGGCATCACTTCCATTGTCATCAACAATGCTATCTATGGCATGACAGGAGGCCAGTACAGCCCAACCACGCCTATCGGCAAGCAGGCGACCACAGCTCCTTATGGCAATATCGAGCCTTCTTTCCCGCTCTGCGAGCTGGCCATTGCAGCCGGCGCTACCTATGTAGCTCGTAGCACCGTCTATCATGTCCTGGAGTTGGACAAGTATATTGAGGCGGCCATCCGAAAAGATGGCTTCAGCCTGGTCGAAGCGGTCAGTTATTGTCATACAACTTACGGGCGTCTGAACAAATTCGGTACAGCACCCGAGATGATGAGAGATCTCAAGAAAAACAGTATCTCCAAAGCAGCCTACGAAAAGCTCTCGGCAAAGAGGCAGGCCGGCAACTCCAAGATTGTGCGCGGTGTCCTGCACGTCAATGACGAGCGTGAAGAATTTACCAAGCTGTGCAGGAAGCTGACAGAGCAAGCTCAGGGCGGAGGTAGGCAATGATCAGCTCCTTAGCAGATCGGATCGAGATCTCCCTGGTTGGAAAAGGCGGGCAGGGCATGATTCTGGCCGGGATGATTCTGGCCGAAGCGGCCTCAATCTACGACCATAAGAATACTGTGCAGACTCAGACCTATGGGCCTGAAGCCCGCGGCGGGGCCAGCAAGTCGGAGGTCGTGATCAGCTCTGGCGAAATTGATCATCCCGAGGTAATCAACGCCGATATCCTGGTAGCCCTGAGCCAGGAGGCTTGCGATAAATATTCCCCCGGAATGAAAGAAGACAGCCTGTCGATTCTGGATGAGGAGAATATCGATTGCACGCCGGCCACGCCGTTTGTCCGAGTTCCCATCACACGGTTGGCATTGGAGACGACCGGCAGGGTCATCACTGCCAATACGGTGGCTCTGGGCGTGCTGGTCGGCCTGACAGAGGTGGTCTCGCGCCAGTCTATCGAGAAGGCAGTGTTGGCACGTGCTCCCCGGGGAACCAGGCAGCTGAACCGCAGCGCGTTATTGAAAGGCTTCGAAGCAGCTGAAGCGCTCAAGATGCATACCTGAAGCGCATGCCAGAAACATGTGTCTCCCTTGAAAATAGGCCTGAGCCATGAGGCATGAGTTAAAAGCTCCACATGCATCTATTGCTTTCGCAGGAAGCAGCTTGTCACACTTTCGCTGCTCCTGTCATTCCCGCGAAAGCGGGAATCCATGCGCTACAATACCGGCAAGCTGCTGCTATTTTCATCTCTTTGTGGTGGGGTCTCGCCTTACGTAAAAGGTAAATATGTAAATATGTAAAACGTGAGACGTGACGAGTAGCCAACAAGTCACAGATCGAAGCTTGAAAAGCTAAGAGCCAACAGCTAAGAGCTGAGCAGTTACCGTTTTCGTCTCTTTGTGGTGGAGCACTACCCCATGATTAGCTTCCTTGAAAATAGTGATAAGTTACGAGTAATGAGTGATGAGTTAAAGCTCTATATGTACCTTTTGCTCTCATAAGATTCAATCGAGCATACTCTCACCCATTCTGTCATTCCCGCAAAAGCGGGAATCCATAAGCCTCAATCACCTGCTGCTATTTTCATCCCCTACGGTGCGCTCCGGCTCATCGACACCTCTCCCTGATCTCTTTGCCCCCAAGTGAACCAGACGTGTAAGTAGGGTATACTCTCTCTCATATGACCAAAAATTGCTTTTGATGGCACATCATGAGCATCTCAAAAGACGGAGACAACATGAATAACTACGTGCGCTATCTATTGGTAGCTGTCTTGCTGTTTTTCGCCTGTGTTGCCGGGCTGGCAGGTGGTGTAGTAGCAGATCGTGTCTGGCAGGACGCCTTTGCCTCTGATACATCTGAGACGGCCGACCTTTCCGGCACAGCCCCTGATATGGAGCTCATTACCGAAGCCTGGGAGCTGATTGACGAACACTACGTTGATCGTGAGGCAGTCGAGGCTGAGCGGCTGACCTACGGTGCCATCAGCGGCATGGTTATGTCGCTGGGTGATACCGGCCACAGTGTCTTTTTGTCACCGGAAATGCTTCGTTCTTATCAAATCGATCTCGAAGGCGAGTTTGAAGGCATTGGGGCCTACGTGGAGATGCAAGGCGGCTACGTGATCATCGTCACGCCCATGGATGGCTCACCCGCTCAAGAGGCCGGCCTGCGCCCAGGCGACGTTGTGCTCCAGGTTGACGGAGAGGATATGACTGGCATGACCCTTGATGAGGTCATCAGCTATATCATGGGCCCAGCTGGGACCGATGTCGCCCTGACCATTTTCAGACCTGAGACGCAGGAAACGCTTGAAGTAACCATCACCCGCGCACGGATCATCGTTCAAAGCGTTACATGGAAGTTCATGCCTGGCACTCAGGTTGCCCATGTGCGGATCGCCCAATTCAGTCTGGGTATGACCGATGAGCTTAAGCAGGCCTTGAAGGACCTTAAGGAGCAGGGAGCAGAGGGGATCGTTCTCGATTTGCGTAATAACCCCGGTGGAGCGCTGGATGAGGCTGTCGATACAACCAGCCAGTTTCTATCGGACGGCAATGTGCTGCTTGAGCGCGATGCCGAGGGCAACGAGAGGCCGACACGGGTCAAGCCGGGCGGTTTGGCAACTGATATTCCGATGGTTGTGTTGATCAATGAAGGGTCGGCCAGCGCCTCGGAGATCGTCTCCGGCGCCATTCAGGATGCCGACCGGGCGCAGTTGGTCGGCGAGACAACTTTTGGTACCGGCACCGTGCTTAACCAATTCAAACTGTCCGATGGCTCTGCCATGCTGTTGGCAGTTGAAGAGTGGCTAACGCCCAACGGCCGCCTTATCTGGCACCAGGGGATCGAGCCTGACGTAGAAGTGAAGTTGCCGGTCAACGCATCGATGCTCCTGCCCGAGGCCGAGACAGATATGACGCCAGAGCAGTTGCGTGACAGCGAGGACATCCAATTGCTGGCGGCACTGGATCTGCTTCTGGAGATCATCGATGGAGGCGGCGGCTGAGCCTCTTCAGCGGTAACTGCCTGGCAAGGATCAGAGTGGCCAGAATAACGGCACAAGACCAATAGCGATGAGATAGATCAAGACAGTCAATGGCAGCCCAATCTTGATAAAATCCATAAATCGGTAGTGTCCCGACCCGTAGACCAGCATGCATGAAGGTTCAAGTGGTGTGATGAAGGAACAGCTGGCTCCCACTGCAATCATAATTGCAAACGTGCGCGGGTTCAGGCCCATCTGTAGGGCTGTCTGGAGAGCAATAGGCAGCACAACTGCCGCGGCAGCCTGGTTAGACATGGGCTGGGTCAACAGCATGGTGAGCACAAAGAATGCTGTGAGCAGCCAGATAGGAGAGGCCGTTCCGATCATGTGAAGCAGCTGTGCAGCCAGGAACTGTGCTGTGCCGGTGTATTCCATTGCCACCCCCAGGCTCAACATGCATCCTACGAGGATAAGTATCCGCCACTCGACCTCACGGTAGGCTTCCTCGGGAGTAATGCAACCCGTTAGAAAGACGAGCATTGCCCCGCCTAACACTGCTACGGGAAGTGCCAGCAAATTCAGGGCGGCTGCAACCAGCGCGCCCGCGAAGATCGCCATCGCTACATGGGCACGCCGGCGTCTTGGCCGGACATCCTGGATCACGTCCAAAATACGGAAAGCACCGTCTTCCTGCAAAACGGTGATATTTGCCCGGGGACCCTGCACCAGCAGCACATCACCCATTCGCATCTGGACCTGGCTTATTCGCCGGCGGATAGTGCCCTCGTGCCGCTGAATGGCAAGCACCTGCAGTCCATAGCGCTCACGGAGCCTGAAACCCTTGGGTGTATTCCAAAGAAGGGGCGATTTCGGCAGCAGAATCACTTCGGCCAACTGGGTGCCGACGTTCTGAAGATCAGAATCGGAGAAGTCTGCATCCGTTTGAATCTCGACTCCTACCATGTCTTCGACCTTGAGAATATCCTCACGTCGCCCTTCGATCAGGAGAGCATCACCTGCCTGCAAAGTAGTCTCTGCTTGGGGTACCAGGTGGCGTTTTTCATCGCGGAAGATACTCAGCACCGTTAGATCCAGTTTGTTGCCCAGCTCAGCTTGGGCCAGTGTCATGCCGACCAGCGGCGAGTCAGGCCGAATCCGGATCTCAGCAAGATAGGAACGTAGACCAAATTCTTCGGTGAGAGCCTTCGCAGGAGTGCGATTCGGAATGAATCTTCGCCCTATGATGAGCATATAAAGCAGCCCGATGATCGCAATGGGTATGCCCACGGGAGCCATCTCGAACATCGACAGGGATGGCATTCCTTGTTGGGAGATCAGTCCACTGACAACAATGTTGGTAGAGCTACCAACCAGGCTGACCGAGCTGGCAAGAATGGAGGCGAAGGCCAACGGCATAAGCAGCTGGGAGGTTTCAAGGCGCATCCGCCGGGCGAGGCTGACCACAATCGGCAGAAAGAAGGCTGTCGTAGCTGTGTTGCTTATGAATGAGCTGAGTATGGCGGCCGTCAGCATCACGGCAGGGAGAAGTAGGTCGGCACGATCTCCAATCCGGTTGAGGATGATCCGGCTAACTTCATCGACAACACCGGTCCGGAGCAGCGCTGCTGTGAGGATGAGCAGTCCCAGCATCACAATCACGGTGTCGCTGCCGAACCCGGCAAAGAACTCACCTTCCGGGAGTAAATTGGCCAGGATCAATGCTACCAGGATACCCAGGGCAACTATGTCTGCCGCGATCCATTCAAAGGAAAAAAGGATAACAGCGACGACCAGTATGGCCAACAGCAGCGCGATCGATGCCGTCATGAATACTCTCCCTCAGCAGCCGAGAACTTGCTAATAGCCAGACACAAAACGTCCCAAGAGATGAGAGAGCATAAGTTTACCATCTCTGCATCGTTTTTTGCAGGTGTACGGGTGATGGAAATTCCCCATTTGGGTAATAGGCTTTTGATAAGGAAATAGATATAGTGTAGATGCTGGATGCATTATCCTGCCTCACACTAAAAATAGCGATTACCAGCGGGGGCAAATGCAATCTTTATTGACATTGATAACTAATAAGGAGCGGCAATCATGACCAAGACAGTAGCAGACGTACTCAAGCTGGCCAAAGAAGTACAGATGGTGGATTTTCGATTCACCGATCTGCCCGGCACCTGGCAGCACTTCAGCAGCCCTATTCGCGAGCTGACTGAAGAGACCTTTGAAGAAGGTCTCGGCTTTGACGGCTCATCTATCCGTGGTTTTCAGGAGATTCACGAGTCAGACATGCTCCTGATGCCGGATCCCACCACCGCGTTCATCGATCAGGTGCTTGAGGTGCCTACCCTGGCGATCCTCTGTGACATCTATGATCCTACAACTCGCCAGCCATACTCCCGTGATACGCGGTACGTGGCACGTAAAGCGGAGGCTTATCTGGAGCAGTCCGGTATTGCCGACAGCAGTTTCTGGGGACCGGAGGCTGAGTTCTTCCTTTTTAATGATGTCCGCTATGGGGGCGGCACGAACTCTTCCTTTTACTATGTCGACAGCCAGGAAGGCTGGTGGAAGAGCGGCGAGGACCTCAAGCCCAACCTGGGTGGTCAAATTCCTCCCAAGCGTGGTTACTTCCCGGTACCACCAACCGATACACTTCAGGATGTCCGCAGCCGGATCGTGCTGACGCTTGAAGAGGTGGGCATTCCTATCGAGGTTCACCATCACGAGGTAGCCACTGCCGGCCAGACCGAAATCGATATGCGATATGGTCCCCTGGTTCGCATGGCTGATAGTGTACAGCTCTATAAGTACATCGTGAAGAATGTGGCCCGTATGAACGGCCTGACTGCTACCTTCATGCCTAAGCCTCTGTTTGGCGATAACGGCAGCGGGATGCATGTCCACCAGAGCTTGTGGAAGGGTAACACGAATGTCTTTTATGATGAGGGCGGTTATTCTCAGCTTTCAGAATCGGCCATATATTACATCGGCGGTTTGCTCAAGCATGCTCCTGCCCTGTTGGCTCTAGCTGCTCCGACCACCAACTCGTATCGACGCCTGGTGCCCGGCTTTGAAGCACCGGTAAATCTGGCCTACTCACAGCGCAACCGCTCTGCTGTCTGCCGTATCCCGACCTATTCCAAGAGCCCAAAGGCTAAGCGTATCGAGTTCCGCGCGCCGGACCCCAGCTGCAATGCTTACCTGTGCTTTGCCGCGCTGCTGATGGCCGGTCTGGACGGTATCCAGAACCGCATCGACCCGGGCGAGCCGGTTGATAAGGACCTGTACGGCCTGCCGCCTGAGGAAGCCAAGCTGATCAAGCAGGTACCCGGATCGTTGGGAGCTGTTCTGGATGCCCTGGAAAGCGACTACGAATTCCTGCTCAAGGGTGATGTGTTTACCGAGGACTTGCTTGAGGCCTATATTGCCTATAAACGTCAGGTTGAGGTCGACCCGGTCCGCATGCGACCGCATCCCTACGAGTTCACATTGTACTACGACGCCTAAATCTGGTATGGTTGGATCTGACGCCGCAGGGCCGGTCTTATAATCATCGGCCCTGCGGCGTTCTTTTATGATTGCGCGTTCAGAGAGGCTTATTACCAGGCGTGTACTGGCGTTTCTGAACGGCGGTATCTCGTGATGAGTTCTCAGTGATCAGTCATGGCTACAGGCATTCGTGTGTAGCGCACAGATGATTTCTGGAAAGGATCACGATCTCTTCCTAAAAAGATCTCGATCTTTTTGCAAAAAGGTTTCGATCTTTTCGAGAAAACTTCTCGATCTTTTTGGGAAGAGGTACCGACCTTTTTCACGCTTTTCACAGATAGATATTTCGAGCCTACGCGGAATAGTGGAGAAAAGGAGTTTGTGGAAGACCCTAATTTGATGGACTTTGACAAAATAATCCGGTAACGAGATAGCCTATATGTGAAAGAACTACAAGTGTCAACTTAGGGTTCGTAAAAATATAAGTGTCCAGTAGTGGCCCAGTTCACAGTTTACAGTCAAAAGATAACAGCCAAACAACTAACCACCAAAAGCTGACTACGACTCACATGGATGGCACGACCAGCTGAACCGGACAGTCATTCTTTTACAGACCCTTAGCTCTTAGCCTTTAGCTTTTCAAACTTCAAGCTGCGACTTGTACCTCAGGTTGCGAACTCGTCACGTCTCATGTTTTACCTGTTTACCCATTTACCCTGTATATATCACTCATAGCTACAGTTGAGAGCGCCAGATAACTGAGTAGTTACAGATGAAGAGTGCAATGGTCATGTTATTCCTTTCAGCCATGGGACTGAGTTTCTCGTTTTGTGCTGCGCCGGGCATCGTCAATACTGAAGCAATCCGGCGCGGTTTCGCTCGCGGCTACAGACCCGCGCTGATGGTTGAGCTGGGCTCGCTGATTGGCGATGCGACGTGGGCCGTCATTGCATTGGCCGGGCTGGCCTTTGTTGCTCAGAGTGCGTTGGCACGTGTGCTTCTGGGCTTTGCAGGCTCAGCTGTTCTGGCCTATCTGGCATGGCGCGCAATCCGGGATGCCCGGCAGGGGATTATGCCGGAGCCAGATGGTACGATCTCCGGAGGTGATTTCGCGACCGGAGCGTTCCTCTCGTTGGGGAACCCTTTCGCTGTAGCCTTCTGGCTCGGGGTTAGCGGATCGGTGATATCGACCACCACACCGAACCCCAGACCGGAGCACTTCATCGTCTTCTTTGTTGGTTTTATGTTGGGTGGGCTGTTGTGGAGCATTTCTCTGCCCGGCCTGGTTGCATGGGGAAGGCAGCTGCTCAAGCCTACTTTCTATCGTTGGGTGAATTTGCTCTGTGGTATGCTGTTGGGTTATTTTTGTATTCAACTTTTGTGGGACACCATCATGAGTCTTTAATCGCCTACTCATTCTCGCTATTTCGCATCGAGTTGAGGTTTTTTCAATCGTCAATCAGGCAATCTAAATGTCCACTGAAACACACGTAAATGAAGCCGAATCTCGCTTACTGGCCGCGCTGGCCAGCCTGAACCAGATCAGCGCAACCATCAATCGTATGGGTTCGAGCAGTGAGGCCAGCTTCGAGCAAACGCTTCATCTGATTGTAGAGAGTGCCACCAAGGTGGTCCCCCGCGCTTCAGCCGTGATTTATGTTTACGACCAGGAGCGTGCTGCCTTTGATTCGGAATCCCGTGTCTCGGCGGGTGAGCGAACAATTCGCATTACAGGTGATACCCCCAGGCCCGATGGCACAGGTGTCCGCGCACTTGCTCAGCGCCGCCGCGTGCTCTCTTACGAGGAAAGCGATCTGGATGTCCACCCTGTGATCAGGGAGAACGCGGGTGCCAAAGTTTCAGCTTGCTTTCCTCTGGTGGTAGCCGATCAGATAGTGGGGGCATTGTATGTGTTCCTGCATGAGGAGCGCCGGTTCAGCCGGCTTGAGCTGTTAATGCTGGATAACTTTGTCAACCAGGCGGCTATGGCTATCCACCAAACCCGGCAGATAGCCAGTGTCCAGCGCGATTTGGCGCGCACCGAGGACGAGCTCAGTTATCTGCGTCATGCCGGGCTGCTGATCTTTTCCCGGTTGCGGCTCGAAGAGACTCTGGAAGCTATTTTGCAAATGGCGATGGATGTCACCCATGCCGAGTTCGGGATTTTTAGGCTGCTGGATAAGGACGGCCGGAACTTGATCACCAGAGTGGTAGCCGGTGCAACCATGTCCCATCCCCAGACTGAGGCACTGCCGGTTGACGGCAAGAGCATCATGGGGTGGGTTGCCCAGCATCGCCAGCCGGTATGTATCTCTGATCTGCGAGATGAACCCTGGTGCAATCTCTACTACCCGCTGGAAGAGGGTATGGAGATGCGCTCTGAGCTGGCCATACCCCTGATCGATGCCAGCGGCCGGCTTGAGGGTGTGCTGAACCTGGAGAGCCCTATGCCCGGCGCTTTTAGCGAGCAAGACAGCCATCTGCTTCAGGCTCTGGCGACACAGGCTATGATCGCCATTCAGGAAGTACGTCTGCTGGATGCTTTGCAGGAGGTAGCGCAGCGGTTACTCACTCAGCCTTGCCAGCCGGTGCTGGATCATCTGGCAGCATTGGCCCGAGACCTGTTGAATGCAGCGGCCAGCGCTATCTGGACACTGGAAGGGGATCAATTGGTGCTGCGGACCTCCATGGGTGATTACTTGAGCGGTGAAAGGATTCCTTTGCATGATAGTCTGGCAGGCCGGGCGATCCTCCAGCGCGGCGCGATAACGTCTCAGGATGTTCGTGTTGATGAGCGCTTCAACCGCTCCGATTTGGCTCGTGAGAGGGGCTGGGTGAGAGCGTTGGTCGTGCCCATGTTGACCAGCGATAATCTGAAGCCGGTGGGCGCCTTTGGTGTCTTCAGCACCGCAACCGAAGAGGGACGTTTCACTGAGTCGGAGTGGGACACCAAAGTCCTGACCTGCCTGGCTTACTACGCCGCGCTGGCTGTTCACAATGCCTCGCGGCAGGAAGCACTGCGAGCGGCCCAGGAACAACATGCCGTCGCTGAAACATTCGCAGTGGTCGGCGATATTGCCGCCAATCTGCTGCATCGACTGAATAACAAGATCGGCGCCATTCCGGTGCGCGTCGAGGGCATTCAAGATAAATGCTCAGCGGCTCTGGCAGCCGATCCTTATCTCTCCGACAATCTGGAGGAGATCGAGCGCAGCGCGGATGAAGCCATGGAGACAGTTCGTGAAAGTCTTTCTCATCTGCATCCCATCGATCTGTCGCTGGTCAACGTTGTGGACTGCGTCCGAGCCGCTGTTATGGCGGCCCGACTGCCGAATGGGGTGAAGGTTCACCTTGGCGGCACCCTGGATGCTTTGCCGGAGGTTGTGGCAGGACAGAGAAGTCTGACGATGGTCTTTGCCAATCTGCTTGATAATGCATCGGATGCCATGCAGGGTAAGGGGACGATTACTGTCGAGGGAGCGGTGCGTGATGACTGGGTCGAGATAGCGGTGTGTGATGATGGGCCTGGGATCGCTCCGGAGCTGCACGACCGGATTTTCGAGCTGAACTTCTCGGGTAGAGCATCGCCCCAGCCCGGCAAGCTGGGTTTTGGCCTATGGTGGGTAAAGACGTGGATGACGCGCTTGGGAGGCTCGGTTGCCGTCGAGAGTGATGGGCAGTGCGGAACGACTTTCCGGATCAGCCTTCCTCGCGCAAAGGAGGCCTTATGAAATCAACTAATGCTCGCGCATTGATAGTGGAAGATGACCGTTCCTGGCAGCAAATATTGAGCGAAATCCTGACCGATGCCGGCCTGTCTGTCGATGTTGCTGATAACCTGGACGACGCCATGCCCATCATACGGGCAGTGCCGCACCGCCTGGCTGTGCTCGATCTCTCTCTTAGCAAAGATCATCACAACCGGGAAGGCTTGCGTGTGTTGGATGCAGTACGCCAGCACAATCCGGGCTGTGTCACCATCTTGCTGACCGGTTTTGCTACAGTCGAGTTGGCCGTGAATGTGCTGACCGATTATGGCGCCTTCACCTGTCTGCGGAAAGAGAACTTCCGCCGGTCGCAGTTCCGGGAGCTGATTGATCGTGCTTTGGCCAGTGCCCCGCTTACAGACAGTGATGTAGGTAGCGCCGCGGTAGTGGGTGAGACAGAGAAGGTCTACACTGTCAGAGACAGATTGGGGCCTGCACTGGTTGTAGAGGACGATGCAGGTTGGCGGGGTATTCTGGCAGAGCTGCTGGAAGATGCCGGTTATGAGCCGAGGTTGTGTACCAGCTATGGTGAGGCGTTGGGATATCTGCGCCGCGAGAAGCACACTCTGGCTGTTATCGATCTCTCTTTGTCGGGGGCTGTGCTCAATGACATTACCGGAGATGAGCCATCTGCACAAAACATGGATGGCTATCGCTTGCTGGCCGGCACGCGTGCGGGAGGCGTCCCAACGATTGTCGTTAGCGGCATCGGGAGCCCAGAGGATATCGAGCGAGCTTATGCAGAGCAGGGTATCTTTGCCTATCTGGCCAAACAGACTTTCGACCGCCGCACTTTTTTGCAGACGGCTAAGGAGGCACGCTCGGCAGGGATATCGGCCAGTGAACTGGCCAGTCTGACCGATCGTGAGCGCGAAGTATTAGATCTGCTGGCGCAGGGCATGACCAACAAGGAAATCGCCCAGGTATTGGTGATCACGACCAATACGGTCAAGCGACATCTGAAATCGATTTTCAGCAAGCTGGACATTCATACCCGGTCGGCTGCGGCGGCCAAGGCGATCAGTGGAGGTATGAGCTCTGAGGAGTAGCGCTCTGGCGGTTTTTCCGGGTTTCGTGTGTCCTGTTCGATGGAACTACTGATAGTAGTACACGATACTTTTGAGCCTCACGGTGCCGGGCTATTTCTCAAGTTATTGACTGATTGACGACCGAAGGTCGTTTGGATTGAATGATTGATGATTGAAAAACAGATTGTTGCAACGACCAAGTAATTATCCAATCGCCACCTGTCTTGTTGCCCAGCACACACGGCTCCTATGTGGCCTGTCATTCCCGCGAAAGCGGGAATCCATGTTTAATTGCTCAAGAGCATCGTTTTTTGGCTCAACGTGGAAAGGTGGGGACTGCCCCAGACCCTAAGGGTTTTGAAAACCTTTAGGGTCTTCCGAGGATCGCGAACGGGTCCGGTAAGGGTCTGGATTTCAAAACACGCTTTAAGCGTTGACCTACCTCTTGCTGTAATTGAACCATTCTGCGTTCTTGCTCCAAAACCGGCTAAAAAAGAGTTGCAGCTGGCTCTAAGGTCAGCTGCAACATGATACTTACCGAGACAATATCATCATTTTACTGGAATGCCGGGAAGGCATTGGTGACCAGCTCCTCGAACTGCTCCTGGAACCAGCGGCCGGAGACTGGCGCATTGGGCAGCGCCCCGGTCATGCTGTAGCCATTGAGCTCATTGCCGGTGTAGGTCGGGTCACACATCCGGTCAAAGCCCTTGCCGTCGGGGTTCTCAGGCCCCACCGGGATCAGCTCGCTGGAACCGTCTGACTCGCCGGGCGGCTTGACCCACACGTAGGCATCGATGCCGCTGGCAGGGTTGGCCGTTGGCCGCTCGCCGATGCCGGCTCCACTCTGGTTGCACCAGTTGCCTTTGTGGATGCGCCGGTCGATGCGGCTCTCATCGACGAAGATGTTCAGGTCGGTCGAGGTACTCGGTCCGGCCGGCCGGTTGAGGCCGCCCCAGCCGTTGCGTGAGGTGTCGATCAACATGCCGATGTTGGAGGGGAAGCCCAACTCAACCATCCGGTTGCGCCAGGCCTGGGCATAGCTCAACTCGTCGATGTAGGTATTCCAGTCATGGAAGCTGGCCGAGCGTGCCGGTTGGCCGCCGATCATCTGGTTGGCAGTATGGTACGGCTCAACCAGGGCCGATGTATTGGCGGTGTTGCTGACAAACCCATCGATGCTGTTGACTCCCTTGTCGGCCATCTTGATGGCATCGGCAATCAGCTGGGTGGCGGGGAGGAAGTTCGAGTCTTGCCAGCCCAACCAGCCGTGGTGACCAATGTCGACATAGGAGTAGAAGTTAGAGTAGGCCCCCAGGGTATTGAGCGCGTACACGATGCCGTCGCGATAGCCGCCGGGACCGTCAGCCTCCTGGCACTTGGCGAAGGACATGTTGGTATGCAGGTTGGGCAGCGAGTCAGGCTCGATGACGGCGATGACGCGCAGGTTGGGGAACTGAGCCACAGCATTAGCAATTGGGTTGATATATTCGTTCTTATAGCGATTGAAGCCATCTTCAGCTATGAGCAGCTCGCCATTGGAAGCCAGAGCCGAGCAGTCGCGGTTGGGCAGGTTGTAGACGACGATTTGGATGGCATTAGCGCCCTGAGCCACAGCCTGCTCCATGTGACCGATCAGGCTTCGAGAATAGTAACCATCGCCATTGACGGCGGCAATGGTGTCCATCCACACAAACGTCGGATAGTTGGCCACCTGGCGCATGCGTGAAGCGAGCGCAGGATTCTGGTCGGCGGCTGCATTGACCGAGGCAACGTAGTCTACGTTACGGTAGATAACCGCGCCGACAAATGGGTTGTCAAGGTGCGTGCCCGGGGTCGGCGGTATGACTGTTGGCGATACCGTGGTTGTGGGCGGCGGCGTGGTCGGTGGTGGTGTAGTGGTAGTGGTCGGTGGAGGTGTTACTGTCCCGCCGTTACAGGCCACACCGTTCAGGGTAAAGCTGGTCGGAGCGTTATTGGTCCCTGTGTGTGTACCCTGGATACCAAAGGAAACCGAGCCGCCATTCGCGCCGATGGTGCCATTCCAATGACTGGCCGGGTTGCTGGCTGTAACATTGGCTCCACTCTGGCTAACGGTAGCATTCCAGGAACTGGTTACTTGCTGTCCATTGGCATAAGCCCATGTTAGTGTCCAACCGCTGATGGCTGAACTGTTGTTATTGGTGATCTTGACATCAGCAGTAAAGCCGGTGCCCCAGCTGTTCTGAGTATAGGCGACTGCGCAGGTGCCGGGTGCTGACGTGGGCGGTACCGATGTAGGGGGTACACCGGTCGGTGGCACTGAAGTCGGTGGCACACTTGTGGGAGGCGTATCGGTCGGCGGCACAGAGGTTGGCGGGACCGATGTCGGTGCTGTTCCGCCATTGCAGGTTACACCGTTCAGCGCAAAATCGGTGGGGACAGCATTTGTTCCGCTGTAGTTCATGTTGAAGCCAAAGGACGTCGAACCATTGTTTGCGGGAATGTTGGCATTGTAACCGGCATCTGAGACGGAAGCCGATGCGCCAGATTGACTATAACTGCCATTCCACAAATTGGTGATTTGCTGGTTACCTGGGAAGGTCCAGGTCAGCGCCCAGCCGTTGATGGCTGTTGTGCCGGTGTTAGCGACCGTCACGTTGACCGTAGCACCGCTTCCCCAGTCGTTGAGAATGTTGTAGTCGACCGTGCATCCTGGTGCTGCGGATGTAATTTGCCCAGGGATGAGTATGGCAGCTACCAGTATGACAACAGCAGCTATGGGTAGTAAGCGCCAGTACTTCATGTTTTGTTTCTCCTTTGATTGCTAGTTTGATGTATCGGACTGTCGTGAGAGTATGGGTTGGGTCTTGGGATACCTCCTTCATAGGGTGTGCAGCTCTGTGTTGGTAACTGCACGGTATGATATACCTTGGTTTGAGATGGGCGATGGACGGGGCTTCCGCCCATCGCTCCTGTTTTTGTATCGTTCGGTCTAATATCTTTACTGGCAGGCTGTGCCATTAAGGGCAAAGTTGGTAGGTGTGCCATTCGTTCCGTTGTAGTTCAGATTGAACCCGAAGCTCACTGTTCCTCCGTTAGCTCCGATAGTCGCGTTCCATCCCGCATCCCTCACTGAGACCGATGCGCCCGATTGGGTATAGCTGCCGTTCCACAAATTCGTAATCTGCTGGTTGCCCGGGAAGGTCCAGGTCAATGTCCAGCCGTTGATGGCCGACGATGAACCGTTCCTGACGGTTACAGTGACCGTTGCCCCGCTGCCCCAGTCGTTCTGGATGACGTAATCGACGGAGCAGGTCCCGGGTTGTTGTGTCGGGGGAACGGTTGTTGGCGGCACCGTGGTCGGTGGTATGGACGTTGGCGGCACTGAGGTTGGTGGCACTGAAGTCGGCGGTATGGACGTTGGCGGTATGGACGTTGGCGGGATCGAAGTAGGGGGAACCTGTGTCGGTGGAGGCGTACTTCCATTGCAGGGCACCCCGTTCAGTGCAAAGTTAGTTGGTATTGTGTTTGTGCCGCTGTAGGTCAGGCCGAAGCCAAAGCCGGCTGTGCCGTTGGCCGGGATGGTGCTGTTCCAGCTGACATTCGAGACTGAAACATTTGCCCCCGACTGGGTGTAACTACCGCCCCACATTTGGTTGATCTGTTGGTTGCCCGGGAAGGTCCAGGCCAGCGTCCAGCCGTTGATGGCCGACGATGAGCCGTTTCCAATGGTCACACTGACCGTGGCCCCGGAGTTCCACTGGTTCTGGATGGTGTAGTCCACCGTACAACCACCCGGCTGCTGTGTCGGCGGCAGAGGCGTTGGTGGTACGACAGTTGGCGGCATCGATGTGGTCGGTGTGAGGGATGGCTGTGGCCCACTCCCATTAACAGTGAACGAGAAATCATTGGAGGTTAGCCCTGTCCCTCCGGACATAAGCTCGAAGCCGGCTTCCAGGTCATGGAGGTACCACGAACTGTTGATATAGCCCCGGGAGACAGAATCATCGATGAAGGCCTTCAAGTCCAGGTTGACGGAACTGGTAGCACCGATCCGGCGGTAAGCGATGTAGTTCCAACCAATGTTGGAGTACCAGACCTCCCAGGAGGCCCCACCGATGTTGGCTGTGCCGACCTGTGAGCCGGCCGGTTGCATGCCCTGGTAGTCGAGCCAGATCATGAGCTCGGCACCGCCATCGTAGCCGTCCGACGAATCGGCATTTGCGCTAAACCATGCCTCAGCGGCAACGTTCCAGGTGCCGGAGGATATGGTGTTGACACTCCAGCTGAAGGGAGCCGTGCCGACCTGGTTCACCGGGATAGGCATCCCGCTGTTGACTGTGCAGTCACCCCAGTGGCAGCCCTTGTACACGGAAGGATACGAAGCCACCGATCCCTGATTGTGATTGGATAGTGATACACTGAAACTGTTTGAGTTAGTATCGGGCACGTTGATGCATTGGGCGGTGGTTGCCCCCCAAACATTGTTCTGGATGGTGTATTCTCCTCCCATAACTGAGATGGTTTCCCACAGATCGCAAAGATCTGCTGCGTGCGTGGTTTGCATAGGCAGCAGAATAGCTACCATGACTGCTATCATCAATATAGGTAGTAGATAATACGAGCGCTTCATTTTACTTGCCTTTCTTTTTGTGTTTTTTCCTTGACGAAGGAACCGTTGTCAAACACGGAACTATTGGCAGGTTGTGCCGTTCAGGCTGAAGCTCGCCGGTTCAGCATTGGTCCCGCTGTAAGACAGGTTGAAACCAAAACCGCTCGTCCCGC